>CAJGCH010000141.1 GCA_904501845.1 uncultured Bacillaceae bacterium
AATTTTTGTTCAGCAATTTGGCCATTATCCAGATATCGTTTAACCAATCTAACACTAGTGACAATAGCAAGCCCCATAATCGCTAAAAGGATAAATGGAAATATTATTGTGAAAATCTCTACAAACACTTTAGTATCTCTCCTTTGAATTAGATTATGGATTAATAGGCTGTTCCGGAAACTCGATTACTTGCCGCAGTTCAATTTGCCCTTCCCCATTTCCTTGTGGATCTGTCATTCGCATGGCCCACTCGATGGCTTCTTCTCTAGACTTCACATCAATTAGAATAAACCCGGCAATCACTTCATTCGTTTCCGTAAATGGTCCAACCGTGACAGCCGGCTTTACTCCATGTTCTAGATATGATAGGCGCAAGCCATTTGAGCTCGGATGCAGCCCTTTTGCCATAATTCGCACTCCTGCCTCCACTAATTCTTCATTATACTTCGTCATGGCTTCCCTGAGCTCTGGACTCGGTAAATTTCCGGCTTCTGAATTTCGTGAGGCTTTGACCATAATCATAAACAGCATGGGATCTTCCTCCTTTTTTATAGAAGCTTAAGACTAATGGAAAGATAATCTAGATTTATACCACCATTAAGTATTCTATATAGTCAGAGGGTATTCCTTCCTAGATAAAGTTCACCAGACCCTTTATAACTAAAAAAAGAAGAGAAGCTATCGTCTGCTTCCCTTCAATCTTCCTATCCTTAAAAAATTCCGGGTCCATATAGCCCATCGCCATTGATTGTCCCGTCCTTTTTATTCTCGTATGAAATGGCAGCTCATGATTCCTACTGCAAGATTTGTCCGCCGGCACAATTAATAATTGAACCTGTGAGCAGCTTGCCATTCTTCATGGCAAACACCATCGCTTCTGCTACTTCTTCCGCTGTTGCGGCAATATTCGGTGGTGTAGTGGCATGAATCGCCGCACCAATCTCTTGATTCATGGTAACACTCGCATTCTTAGAGATTGTCGTTTTCATATTATTTGGAGCAACCCCTACAGCATAGATCCCTTTATCCTGATAATCCTGCCCGATAGATTTGGTTAAACCCGCCAGAGCATGCTTAGTCGCTGCATAGACGCCGTTATAGGCAGTTGGTTTGAACGAATTGGAGGATACTGTATTGACGATTGTCCCTCCCCCATTTTCCAGCATGACAGGGATGACATATTTTATGCCTAAGAACGCTCCTTTTACATTAATGTTCATGATACGGTCATATTCTGCTGCATCATACTCGTGCAAGAGACGAAAAGGAACCATGATACCAGCATTATTCAGGAATGCATCAATCGTTCCAAATGCCGATTTCGCTTCTTCTACATACTTCTTCACATCTTCTTCATTCGATACATCTGCACGTACAAAAATCGCTTCCGCTCCCAATGCTAACGCATCCTCGACCGTTTGCTTCCCTGCTTCCTCATTGAAGTCTACCAAAACTAATCGATATCCTTCTCCAGCCAGCTTTAAAGCCGTAGCTCTCCCAAGACCTGTTGCCGCACCTGTAATGACTACTACTTGATTCATTTTAATCTCTCCCTTCATATGATGCCTTTTCATTCTACGATGAACCTCTCAAAGAAAATGATCTATTCTTATCTAATAGAATTTCCCTCTACCTTTACTATACACCCATCAAGGGATAAGCCACCAATGATATCAATATAGCTATATGATGCATGAGAATCATGGAAGCTCTCCATAAGAAAAAAAGCCCCAGCACATATGCTGAGACCGTCTTTCATAATACAACTGGCTTTATCTCACGCCTCTCATCTTCCGCTGAATCATTGGTGAGATGACAAACATAAGAAGTGCGCACAGAATCGCGAGTCCGCCAATCGTTCCGAAGTAAAGCATTTCGGTTTCAGCGGAGTACAATTTAACAATTTGTGAATTAAGGGCTTGAGCAACTGCATTGGCCAAGAACCACAAACTCATCGTTTGCGCTGAAAAAGCTGCAGGTGCAAGCTTCGTTGTTGCCGATAGTCCCACAGGAGATAAGCAAAGCTCCCCTAACGTAACGACCAAATAGCTTAAAATCAGCCAATAAGGGCTCACGAGCGAATCAGTCCCGCTCAAGTATCCAGGTATAAGCATCACGACAAATGACAGACCGGCTAATAATAAGCCAATCGCAAATTTCTTCGATGTTGATGGCTGTCTATCTCCAAGCTTCAACCAAAGCCAAGCGGCAACCGGAGCGAAGATGATGACGAACATGGCCGGCATCGCCTGAAGGATTCCAGGTTTAATCTCCATTCCCAGCAAAGTCAGATTCGTTCTCTCTAAAGCATAGATATTCAAAAGGTTAGCCCCTTGCTCATATATCGCCCAGAATAGAACCGCTGACAAGAATAACGGGATATACGCGAGCAATCTTGAACGTTCATCCACTGAGGTTTTTGGACTCCGGTACATAGTCACAAAATAAACAACTGGCAGGATGACAGCCACAATCGTCACAAGCAAGATGAATCGGTCAATCGTTAACCAATTGAGCGCCGCTAAAGCATAGAGTATAACAGCCACTCCGATTATCGCCGCTAAAGTGGACATAACAAATTTCTTCTTCTCATTAGCAGGAAGCGGGTTGGGCGCCTCACTTCCTAATTTACCTAAATTCTTTCTGCTCGTGATCACATATACAACCAATCCTACAAACATACCGACTGCAGCTGCAGAGAATCCAGCATGGAAGCTGCCGTAATGGTCACGAAGACCTTCCACAACAAACGGAGCGGTAAAAGCTCCAAGGTTGATTCCCATATAGAAGATGCTAAATCCAGAATCCCTACGAAGGTCATCCTTTGTATAAAGATCCCCAACAATGCTTGAAATGTTTGGTTTAAGCAAGCCTGTTCCAAGAATAATGAAGATCATGCTGACGAAAAAGGCTTCCACACCGAATGGCAGGGAAAGGACGATATGGCCAACCATGATTAAGATACCGCCATAAAATACGGTTCGACTTGTCCCTAACAATCGGTCTGCAATCCATCCGCCAATGATTCCGGATAAATACACCATTGAACCATAGATAGCTACGATTGACATAGCGGTAGCCTGGTCAAACCCTAAGCCGCCCTTTGTCACCTCAAAATATAAATAGAGTACCAGAATGGCCCTCATTCCATAATAAGAAAATCGCTCCCAAAACTCTGTAAAGAATAAAGTAAATAGCCCCTTAGGATGACCAAAGAAACCAGTGTTTGGAATCCCGGGTACACCTGGTGTTTTGTTTTGGTTACTCAAAAAATCCCTCTCCCTCTTTAATAATGGTTTAAAAACATTTATCCATTATATTATAAATTTACAAATAAATCTAAATTAACACTCAATCCTCCTATTTTCGTCAAAATCAGATGAAGAATATTGTCCCTTCTGAAGGTTTACTACAATAAAAAGAGCCCATCCATAGATAGACTCTTTTCAATTATTGCTTTTCCGTCATCTTCACTTTAAGCAAGAAACCTGTTCGATCATCCTTCATCATTTTCTCCACTTCATCTTCGCTTTGAAGATTATAAGACCGGATTGATGAACCATTTGACACCCGATATGCGCCAAGAGTATAGGTCTCTCCTATTTCTAGTTTCAACTTCTCATCATTAATGGAATCTTCCCAGCCATGAAAGGCATTTGAGTAATCTATTTTCTCCTCTATCTCAGTCGTCATCGAACCTCCGGGAGCATAGACCACTAGCATTGGTGCCATATCTGCAGCATCGACAATCCCCATTCCGATATGTCCCTTCTCCTTCTTCTCTTCGCTATAGGCTGTGAAGCTGATTGCTTGCTCCTTATCAAGCTTCCCGTCCTCATATTGCTCGGCCCAAATAATCAGCTCAGTCTCATCAGCATCTTGCCATGTAAGATCAAAATCCAGCACCGACACCAGGCTTAAGTCTTTAAATGCCTGTTGCCGATCCGTATTCTTACTTACCTTAATAACAGTTGAACCCACGCTCGCTTCTGACACACTACAGCCAGAAATTATAACTGCTAACAACAGGAACACACTGCAGGCACACCATATTTTCTTCAAAAGGCTCCCCCCTGCCATGATTAATATACGTTTTCCCTTTGTTTATATAAGATCTAATTTATATAATATTCGCTTTTTCGTGTAAAAATTCCTTTACGATTATGGCCATTCTTTACATATACTTCACAACAAAGGACTGCAGAAATTAAATCTGCAGTCCCAGGATGACGCTTAAGGAATCATTCCTCTTATGATAAATAAAATCACGATAATCAAAATGGTAATCAAGGCAGCGGCTAAGATATGAAATAGTCTTCCTCTCTCCCGTCCTCCGCCTCTTCTTCCCAAGAAGAAATAGACGATCAGAAAGATAGCTGCATAAATGATAATGTCCATGATAAATGTCCTCCCTTCAAGCATTGCGCAATTTCACCAAAGATGTGAATATATCCCTTATACCCGTCTTTTCGTAAATAATTGCAGATTTCCCCTGAAATAAAAAAACAAAGAGACCGATTTCTATTGAAACCAGTCTCTATTCGCCTGCTTTATTCAACTGACATAAAAAGTCTCTCATGAATGTGATTAGCTGAGATATAGCCAAACACCGTCGTCGGTCCTAAGGTCGAACCTGGTCCAGGATAGACGCGGCCCATGACAGAGGCAGAACAATTCCCTGTTGCATATAAGCCTTCTATCGGTGTTCCATCACGGAGTGCCTGACCATGCTCATTGGCCACAATTCCTCCTTTTGTCCCTAGATCTCCCGGGTAGATTTTGCACGCATAAAACGGCGGTTTCTCAATGGCTCCTAAATTAGGATTTTTATATCTTGGGTCGCCATAGTATTGGTCATACGCAGAATTCCCCCGTCCAAAATCTTCATCCACCCCTTTTTCCGCAAATTGATTAAAACGGGTAACCGTGTTCCTCAATCCCTCTAAATCAATTTCACATTTGGATGCCAACTCCTCAATGGAGTCTGCTTTAATCAAGAAACCACTTTCAATAGCCTGTTTAGGTGTCTGTCTCGGCAACATATCGCCGAACAAGTACTTATTGCGGTTCCGGCTCTCCATGATGAGCCAGGAATGAATCGCCTTTCCATTCTTCTCTTGCCTTTCTAAAATTGCGTGGCCAGCATCCGTATAGGATTGTGACTCATTAAAGTAACGCTCCCCAGTCTGATCAACAATCATGCAATGCGGCATCGAACGTTCATAGACGAGAAATTTTCGTGCACCCGACATATCAATCGTAGTCGGCCCCCACCAAGCATCATCTAAGAGAGCTGTGTCTAAATGATGCTTTTGGGCGATTAAAAGCATATCTCCTGTATTATCTGGACTTGCCGCTGTCCAGTCTGTACCGACATGATGATATTTCATTCGCAACTCTGGATTTCGTTCAAATCCCCCGCCCGCTAGAATAACGGCCTTACATTGAATAAAAAATGGCTGACCATTCTTTTCAGCTTCAACTCCTGTAACTCTATCATCTTCTATGATTAAATCTTTCAGAGGAGTTGATAACATAATTTGAACCTTCTTTTCCTTCGCAATCATGAGCAGACGGCTGACTAGTCCTCCTCCGATTGATATGGCATGTCTTCCCTTAACCTTATGCCTGAACCCATTTATGAACATACCAACTACTGTGTTAAAATCCTTCGCATTGGTAAAAGCCTTCGGCAAGGAAGCTACCTTTCCTGAATATAGCGGTATCGGCGCATCAATCTCTCCCTTCCGCAGGGACTCCTCATGCTCAGCCAATAAGCGTGCATCGAAAATCTCCGCTTCAATGGACCTTCCAATCTTTCCGCCAGGCTTCTCTGGATAATAGTCTGGGTACAAGGAGCCCGCCACCCACTTCATACCTAATTCCTCTAAGTATCGCACCATTTTATGACCATTTCTTACATAAGCTTCTTTTCGCTCATAAGTCGAAGCAGGACCTTTATCCTCTATTATTTCCTGCATATAGGTCATCGCTTCCTCCTCACTATCTTGCAGACCAGCCTTTTTGGATACATGATTATTCGGTATCCACAGCCCTCCGCCAGAAAGAGCAGACGAACCTCCCCACACAGCCCCTTTTTCAATGATTGCAGTCTTTAGCCCATGATCAGCTGCCGTTATCGCCGCTACCAATCCGCCCGCCCCACTGCCTACAACGACCACATCATACTCCTCTTCCCAATTCATAACATAACTCCCTTCTTGTCCTATATAACATTTATATGAAAGGAGTTGCTATAAAAGTCCTTATTCAATAGAAACCAATCCAGTCTATATCATTCACAATGAAAATGACGCCTGTATAATACAGACGTCAAATATTTTTAATGTGCGAAAACTCATGTTAATAAGCCTATTTATTTGTAGTAAGCCTGCTTTCTAAATCCCTTAAATATTCGCAGTGCGTCCTTTAACAATATATATTCTTCAAGAGACTCGGAAAGCTGAATTCTGTCATATAATCGGCCAGCCTGCTTATTTAATAAATCCCCCTCTAAAGAGAGAATTACTCCGAGCTCCTCCAACATTTCTCCAAGGAGACAGATATCCACATCCTCTTTTTGCATCCGCAAGAATAACTCATAAATGGCATGATTCAAACGGCGTTGAGCGGACAGAAAGTCATCCATTTCTTCAAGCTGCAGCATTTGATTATTTGAAAGGATTCTTTCCTCTATTAAAGTAGAGAGGGCAAATAAATCATTGATTGTATGCGCATTATTTCTTCGGTTCAGATAAGTACCCACTTCACGCAGCAATTCTTTGGATACTTGCTTATAGCTTTCCATCAAATCCCTTGTCCCTTTTTCCAGTGTATATGGAAGAAGGAAACGGTTTGCAAGCATACCCAATCCAATACCAATGAGAACAAGGACAATTCTTCTCATGGTCAAAACTGTCGGATCTCCAATAAGAGCAGCTGTTCCAAGGGCAGATATGGTAACCGTCAATACGACATTCCGATATTGAACCGCAAAGCCATTCAAATAGCCGACCAACAGCACCAGGAAGGAGCGAATGGTCGTGTCCTGAAAAATATTAAATAAGAGAACAAAGATAGCTCCTCCCATCAAGGTCCCGATCATGCGTTCCTTGAAACGAAATTTGGCTGTTTCATAATAAGGCTGTGTCACAGAAAAAATCGTAAATAAAACCCAGCGTCCATCCGTTACATTAAAATAGTCAACAATAAAAGCTGCAATGGCAATCGTAATCCCCAAGCGCAATGCGAAAGTGAACCGAGCTGAATGCCGGTTAATATCCTTTAGAAACTGATAGACATTCCGATGATCCTTCGGAATCTCAACTACCTTCTCAACCTTATTCAGTTCAAGGGAATCACTCGTGTGCAGGTACATCAGCAATTCACGCAATAGCTTCAATGTGTTGATGACTTCCACTATGTATGCAGATTCACGCCCTTTAAGGGCTTTGTTTAGTCCAACCAAGGAATCATCAGACAAGCATGTCCCATTATTAACGTAATTCTTCATCTGATTCAATTCAATATTCAGGGCTTCCAAGACATCTTCTTGGTAGTCACGTACAGCAGCGCGGTTCAATAACAAATGCAGCTTTTCAAGGCAGACTGAAATTTTCAAACGAGCTCTGCTCTCATGGGTCAGATAGTATCCCTTAATCTTCCGGAAATAAACCACCTTTCTCAGCCCATTAATGTCCGATTGG
>CAJGCH010000142.1 GCA_904501845.1 uncultured Bacillaceae bacterium
CTATTTCATGAATATATCATTATCTCTCAGTCCAACACCTAAGAAGTTTTGCCTTTGGTTCTCAACTAGCTGCTACAAGCACTATTGAACCCTATAATAGTATTTTGGTTATTTATATTATCCCATTAATTGTGTAAGAGAAATATAAAGGTGAACAGCAAAGCGCTAGTAACAAGAAAAACCTATTAAACAAGCTAGCATTAACTCGTCTAATAGGTTCCTAAATAACTTATTGATTTTTTAAGGTTTAAACTTGATCACAATCTTCAAAAGCCTAGTTTTCTATAAAATCCATAGATTATTTCTTCAATATGCGTCAAACAACAATCCGAATGAAGCGTAAATAATGACCGTGTAGTAAATACCAATCATGTGTACCAGGGAGAATATGAACATTTTATTTGCCCAATCATTAATCTCCATTTTTCTTGTGCCGAACAAGCTCAATCCTAACCAAATCAGGCCTAAAACGAATGAGACTAATGTTAGACCTACGCTTAAAGGTAAAAACAAAAAGCTCGATAATACTAATAAAATTAAATAAAAATTGGTCTGGATGTATGTCCGTTTGCTCCCTTTGACAACGGGAAGCATCGGGATCTTTGCGGCAGCATAATCCTCTTTCTTACGAATGGCGATGGCGTAAAAGTGAGGCATTTGCCATATGACCATAATCAAAAACAAGGCCCAGCATGCTGGATGCCAAATATCCGGGCCGACAGCTGCCCAACCGATCAATGGCGGCATCGCACCTGAGATACTCCCAACTTCTGTATTCCATATGGTGTAGCGTTTTGTCCACATAGTATACGGCACCACATAGAGAAATACACCTAAAAATCCGAGAAATGATGCTAACGGAGAAGCCAGATATAATAAAACCAGTCCGATTAGTAATAATAGAATGGCTGCTGTCAAAACCTGCTTAATCGGTATGGCACCCGTGACAGTTGGGCGGACCTTTGTACGGGCCATAATGGCATCAATATCACGATCGTAAATATTATTGAAGGCACCAGCCGCCGCAATAACGGCAGCTGTGCCTAAACATGCAAAAACTATATTCCAAATATTATCGATAAAGCTAGATTGATATGTATATAAAGCAAGCATTAATCCTGCAATCATTGGAACTAGATTTGATTTGATAATTCCTGTCTTAACTACTTGTGCCCATAATGTCTTATGTGATTGCTTTTTCATTGGAGAGCCCCTCTTTTATTCACGAGAACTAATGTACCCGAATCCAATATACCTTAACCGGTTGTCACAATTCCATCATTATAGCTTTTTTTATCCTCTAAATTTGAACAACTTATGACAATTGCTATATATTAAAAAATATGTAGGTTAATGGCAGGCATCTTTATCCCTAAAAAAATCGATTCGTACGCAATTGGGACAATTGCCTTCCAAGGAAAAAGCCGCCTAAAAATAGGCAGCTCCCTTCTTGCACGCTATTAAATTATCTCTTCTGCAATTGCTCCTGCACGATATCCCGAAGCTTCAGCTTCAAGAACTTTCCGACGGATGTCTTTGGTATTTCATCAAGGAACAGAATATCATCCGGCAGCCACCATTTTGCGAATTGCGGCGCTATGAATGCTTTGATTTCTTCTGCCGTGACTTTACCTTTATATTCAGGCTTCAATACGACACATCCAACGGGTCTTTCCTGCCATTGTGCATGCGGAACGGCAACGACACTTGCTTCAAAGACGGCTTCATGGGCCATGAGAGCATTTTCGAGATCAACAGATGATATCCATTCGCCCCCGCTCTTGATTAAATCCTTCGTCCGGTCGACTAATTTAACATTTCCTTCTTCATCAATGGTGGCGATGTCCCCTGTGAGCAGCCAGCCATCCTTGAAGGCATCATTGGTGCGTTCGTCTTTATAATAGGAATCCGTTATCCAATTTCCTCTAAGCATCAATTCGCCCATATCACGGCCATTCCATTCCACTTCTCCCTCAGACCCAACGATTTTCATCTCCAATCCAGGCACAATGATCCCTTGCTTAGCCCGTATATCGAGAATTTCATCTTCAGGCAAATCGGCCTGGTAGCTTTTCAGGTTGGACAAGAGCACCAGTGGCGTCGTTTCAGTCATTCCGTATAAATGCCTGAAAGGAATCTTGTATTTATACTCATACGTTTTAATCAAGGATCTCGGCGCAGCAGAGCCCCCGCATAAAATCGTGACCAATGAGCTCGTATCATACTTCCCTGTTTCAAGCTCTTGCAGGAGGCCAAGCCAGATTGTCGGCACGCCGGCTGTTTTGGTCACCCGGTGCTGATCGATTAATTCGGCAATCAGCTTAGAGTTAAACTGAGGGCCAGGGAGCACTTGAGTGGCACCAAACCAAGTAGCCGCAAACGGCAGACCCCAAGCATTAACATGGAACATTGGCACAACCGGCATGATAACATCACGTTCTGACACGCCGACTGTATCTGCAAGCCCAAGGGCAAAGCTGTGGAGAACAAGTCCCCTATGACTGTATTCAACTCCTTTAGGATTCCCGGTTGTTGCCGAGGTGTAGCACATGCCGGCTGTTTCATTCTCATCAATATCCTGCAGAAATGGCGTCGTCGGATCCCCCGCTCTCAACAATTCCTCATAGGAATATAGCGGTGAAAAATCCACCTCTGGCAAAGTCTCCTGATCACTCATCATGACAAAAGCTTTGACGGATTTAAGCTCATGAGCGATTTCTGAAACGATTGGCAGCAAATCTTCATCAAACAGCAGCACATCATCTTGGGCATGGTTGATTATGTAGGAAATATGCTCCTTAGATAGCCGGATGTTAATCGTGTGATTGATGGCCCCAATACCAGGTGCCGCAAAATAGGCTTCAAGATGTCGATGGTGATTCCACGCGAGTGTTCCCACTCTTCCCCCTCTTGTGACGCCTAGGTCGAGGAGCGCTCCGGCCAGCCTTCTTGTTCTTTCGCCAATTTCCTTATACGTCAATCGCTGCACCCTAGTATGGGTTCGTGAAATGACCTCTTTCTTCGGAAAGAATTTCTCAGCCCTCTCCAGTAAAGATTGGACAGTCAACGGTACATTCATCATTTTTTCATTACCCCTTTATCATAAATTTTTATTGCAGCCCGCATAAAAATTTCTAAGGTGATCGTTTCTGGATGAATTCTATAGTCCAATATTTTTGGCGATGATGGTCTTCATAATCTCATTCGTTCCTGCATAAATGCTTGCAACTGGCGTATCTCGGAAACGCCTGGCAATCTTGTATTCTTCCATATAGCCATATCCGCCAAAGAGCTGCATACACTCAGTTGATATGCGTTTGGCCATATCGGTCAGCTTCCATTTGGCCATCGATACTTTCGTTACTACTTCTTCTCCAGCCATATGGCTTGCGATAAGCTGGTCTAGAAATATGCGCCCCATCTCAATGTCGGTAGCCATTTCAGCGAGCTTGAACTTAGTGTTTTGAAAGTCACCGATTGTCTTGCCGAACGCGCGTCTAGACTTAACGTACTCCAAAGTCAAGTCAAACATATCCTCTGCGGCTACCTGGGCAGCGATAGCGACGACAAGTCTCTCTTGCTGGAGCTTATCCATCATGTAAAGAAATCCGCTGCCAGCTTCACCTAGCAGATTTTCTTTTGGAACGATACAATCCTCAAAAATCAGCTCAGCGGTATCCTGGCAGTGGAGACCGACCTTATTTAGCTTTCGTCCACGTGAAAAACCAGATGCACCCCGCTCAATCACAAGAAGGCTGATTCCTTTATGCTTCGGCTTTGCATGCAAATCGGTTTTACAGGCAACGACCACCAAATCTGCCTGGATTCCATTCGTGATGAATGTTTTCTGTCCATTCACCACATAATGGTCACCCCTGTCTTCTGCGGTTGTCGAGATGGAGGCAAGGTCTGAGCCTGCTCCGGGCTCTGTCATCGCAATCGCTGTAATGATTTCACCACTCACGCATTTCGGCAGCCAAGCCTCCTTTTGTTCTGGCGTGCCATAGGCTTTTATGTATGGAACGACAATATCATTATGCAGGGAAATCCCTACAGTTCCTGAACCAACCCGTTCCAGTTCCTCATTAATAATAACGGAAATGCCCCAATCCGTTCCAAGTCCGCCATATTCCTCCGGCAAGTCTGGACATAGATAACCTGATTGACCCAGCTTGTCCCAGAAAGAACGAGGTATAATACGGTCTTCCTCCCACTTTTCATAATAAGGATAGGCTTCCTTTTCAAGAAATTTGCGAAACGCCTTACGAAATATCGCATGTTCCTCATGTATGTATGGATGCTTCATCATTCACTCCCTCGCTTATGTAAACGCTTTATTTGTTAGTATATGTATATATTAATCTTTTAGGGAGATGAAGTCACGGAATATTCTGTTAAAAATTAACATAAAATTTTAATTGATGGTAATCCCTCTATTTTTCCATGCGATTGTAGTCTCTGAACGTCTTGATGAGTGCCGCAACTGCCAGAGTAGTGATGACACCGATGACGACCAGCAAATCTATTAGCCATTCCACCAATTCCCTCCACCTTTCTTCGTATTTATCCTTTCCATAGAAAAAAGAGGCTAATAAGATTAGCCCCTTTATCTTCGGTTAACGCACGTAAGCGATAATCCCTTCGTCATCATCTAACTCAAGTTCTATGGCTGCCGCAAATGGATCCATATTTAACTGATGCTCAATGTAGAAGCGCAAAGCCTCAATGATGTTAGCGGTGATCAATATCTGTGAGCGCCCGTTAACATGTGACTCAGCGGAAAATCCATAATCATCATCATACATCAGTTCAATTTCCACATTCTCTGGACTGACCTGTCTCTTGGCAGCGATATAGACGCAAAGAGAATTGATGATTTCTTGTTCTGATAGCTTTAGCGATCCCATGGTCCATTGACCTCTTTCCGTGGACGGTTATGATTGTTGTTATTGCGTGTGAAGAAGATTTTCTTGATTAAGCCAATGATTAGGACGATTACCAAGACATTGATCAATAATCCTAGTACAGAGCCCATCATTCCCATATTAGCGAGAAGGCTTCCGAATAATAAGCCGGCGACACCGCCAAGCAGCATGCTTTTTGCAAAGCTTCCTTTATTGAAGGAGTTCGGTTTAGATGCTTGGGCATTGCTTGTTGTTGATTTCTTTTGGTTGAAAGTAGCAGAATTATTTGAATTGGTTCCTGTATTGGAATTGAATGATTTTTTACCTGAACGGTACGACTTTGCACTAACTTCATGTGAAGTGTTTACAAATGTGCTCTCTGCGATTGGCGCAGCCACAAATGTCAACAGCATGAAGGATGCTAGAATTTTTGTTACAAAACTTTTTTTACCCAAAATGATTCCCCCTGTAAATTCTTCAAATAATTGGTTGTTTACCTGTTACTATACTATTTACGATTGTTTCGCAAAAAGGTTTCATATAAAAAACAAAATTAATTCCTGTTTTTCGCTTTTTATAATCCAGCAAGAAGGAGGCTGCTCTCATGTATGAATCAATGGGAACGATTGCCCTTACCATCACGATTTTGACCATTCTCCTCACCCTTATCATCAATAGGAAGAATCCTTTTATGGTATTTTCCTCCCTAAAGAAAAATAAGCAAGTCTTTCTTCCTCTCGGTCTCCTGGCTATCATTCTATTAGTCAATAAGCTTGAGCTCAGGCTTGAAAGCTTATTAACCAATCAATTAGACTTCTCAGACCTTTTCTATGCCTATGAATATACGATACTAGCAGTAATCCAGACCACTTTTCGCCATCCTCTTCTAACAGAAATTACAACCTTTTTCTATATTATCATGTTCGTAACATTAATTGCCATATCCCTGGTCACTTATCTTCTGAACGAGGAATGGAAATTACTTTATACTTTTTTATATGCAATTGGCCTCAATTATATCATAGCCATCCCATTCTATTTATTTTTCCCGATTAACGAGGCATGGGTTAGCCATCCCCAAGTAGAATTTTTGATTCCCGCTGTTTATCCGGGGTTTGAATCGCAATATCGAAATATATCCGGGCTTAACAATTGCTTCCCAAGCCTCCATAATTCCATTTCATTGACGTTATTATTGATAAGTTCAAAATCTAATCACATACTCTTTAAGTCTTTATTTTATATGAGTGTGCCAATCATCATGTTTTCAACCATTTATCTTGGCATCCATTGGCTGACTGATATGGCAGCCGGCATATTGCTTGCTACAATAGCCATTTGGTCTGCACGGGTGATTACAGAAAGGTTTAATATCCATGAAAAAAGAAAGGAAATAGCTTTGGCTCGCCGCTAGAATAACACATTACCTTTTATGAATCATCCGGATTTGTTTGGAAATATACTCTGAATCATATTCATTTTCGTCTTTCAGCCACCATCTGATGATTCCCATTAAGGAGGCGGCATAGATTTCATTTGATACTTGATTAGGATTTTTCTCGTCCTTCTCGATTGAATACGATCCGCCAGTAAGGTGAACATCCTCTATTCAAAATTTGTTTGTTCAAACAATACACCTATATATTTTCGGTTTTCATATATATAGTCTAAAAAGCGAATCAAATAATATTCATCCTCGATGAAATCTGCATGGACCATTACGTCCAGCTTATCAGAAAGCTCTTCTATTAATTCTTTGGTTGTCTGCCGTAATAAGTCTGTAATGTCCTCATAATGCAAGTAAAAGGTCGCCCGGTTTAATTCAGCTCTCTGAGTGATTTTTTGGACGGTCAGCTTGGATAAGGATGGGTTTTCCATCAACAGCTCAAGGAGAGCTTCCTTGAACATTTTCTTTGATCGGACAGCACGCAGATCTTCTTTCTTTTGGCTTGTCATAATCGAGCTCCTCCTATAAAAAGACGAAAAAAAGAGATTAGACGAACATCCCGTCTAATCTCCTTTTGTGCTTGTTAGATTCCCTTCGCCTTGCCGCCGTCAATCAAGTACACTTGGCCTGTCACATAGGAGTTCACAGACGAAAGCAGGAAAACGGCATAATTAGCGAATTCTTCCGGCTTTCCATAGCGCCCGAGCGGAATTTGCTTTTGTGCATTTTCCTTCACTTGATCAACCGTGATGCCTTGTTTATCTGCGGTTACTTGATCAAGATAATCAATCCGGTCTGTTCCAATTACACCAGGGGCAATCGTGTTAATCAAAATATCACGATCAGCAAATTCAGCAGCCAGCGTCTTCGTTAAGCCGACAATGCCAAGACGGAAGGTGTTTGAAAGAAGCAGTCCTTGAATGGGCTCCTTAACGGAGATGGAGGCCATATTCAAGATTCTCCCGCCATTCTTCATATGTGGCAATACCTCGCGAATCATACGAATATAGCTTAACAGATTCAGCTCAAAGCCCTTCTGCCAGTCCTCATCGGATAAATCCATGAAGCCGCCTGCTGGCGGACCGCCGGCGTTATTGAGAAGGACATCAATCGTGCCGAACCTCTCCGCCGTCACCTGAACTAGCTTTTGAATATCATCCGCCTTTGTGATATCGGCCTCCTGCCAATGATAGCTTCCATTTGGATTAACTTCTTTCAGTTCCTCTACAACAGATTTCAACTTCTCACCGTTTCGGCTTGTCACCATGACATTGGCACCTTCTTCAGCCAGCTTCAGCGCAACGGCCTTGCCGAGCCCTTGACTCGATGCCACAAC
>CAJGCH010000143.1 GCA_904501845.1 uncultured Bacillaceae bacterium
AATTCGCCCAAAGAAAAGGCTCTACAGATGGACAAGGCATATTATGGATAGGCCGCATCTCTATCTATGGGTCAGTTTACTACTGCTTATCATCCTGCTGCTGCCTGCTTTTGGCTTGCACCTAAAGACAGATATCAGTGATAAAGCATTGGATGAGTATTCATCAGGAAAAGGAAATGCCCTGCTGGCAAAACATATATCCCCGGGGATATATGCGCCTGTTTATTTCATCTATAAAGCGGAGGATGGCTTGTTGACGGATGAGGATTTGGCCGAGGTGGCTCAAATCACGGAAGAGCTGAGGAACGAATCGATTGTTGCCAATGTCTTCTCTGTCACGGATATTCTTGCCGATTTAATGGGGGATCTGAGTACTGAGGGGCTTTTGGAATTGGATGCAGTCAAAGACAATCAGCCGATATCTTCGGTGCTGGTCAATGAGAAATTGAGCATGGCTTCTATTATGATCACTCTTCATGAGGCACCAGATGAGGTGGAGTCTGTGCAATTCATCGAATCTTTACGGGACCGGTATGGCAGTGAAATGGAAAGGGATAAGGTCTATATTGGCGGAATGGCATCAATGATAGCCGATATTCATCAAGAAACGATTGATAAGACTCCTGTCGCGTCATGTGTCATCTTAGTTATATCCTTTATATTGCTCATGCGGGCTTTTAGGAGTTTGTTTATCCCGTTGAAGGCCATTGTTTTGAATCTTTTGTGCATCCTTGCATCTATTGGGTCAGCTGTCCTAGTCTTTCAATATGGCTGGGGTGAACGATTGTTCTCCTTTGAGTCTACCGGCTATATGCAATCCTATTTGCCTGTTCTGTCCTTTGCCATTTTGTTTGGCCTTTCCATGGATTATGAGGTTTTTCTGGTTAGCAGGATACGGGAGGAGAGGGAGAAGGGGGCCGGGGATGATGAAGCGATTGCCAAGGGAATTGAATATACCGGTCCGTTCATCACGCAGGCGGCCCTCATTATGATGACTGTGTTCATCGCCTTCTTGTTTACACATATGCTCGAGGTGAAGCAGCTTGGTTTCATGCTCTCCGTTGCCGTTCTGCTCGATGCGACGGTCATAAGACTCGTTCTTGTGCCAATCATGTTAAAGCTGATGGGAAAATGGAACTGGTGGTTCCCGAAGTGATCATCTTAGAAAGTGAGCGAAAATTTCCCTTTTCATATCGGCAAAGGAATAGTACACTTGTAAGGAGGAAAACACCCAGGGGTTTATTGGGTGTTTTCTGTTTTTTATGTGTATTCATGATAAAAATATAGTATATTTAACTTTCAGCAGTGAAGAAAGCTGCCGCACTAGAAGAATAAAGTCTCAGCTCAAAGAAGTTTTGTTTAAAAGGCTGTTCGCTAACGGATGGATTAATGGATAACGAGCTATGTCATAAAAAGAAATTTGGGTGGATTAAGTGAAAGAAAAACTATATCAATCATTAATTGAATTGACGAATGGAAGATGGACCTCTTCTTTATTGAGAAGGTTCGCATTATCACCTGCCAGCAAGAGGGTTATTCCTTCTTTTGCGAAACAGTATAAGATAAATGTGCAGGAAATGGACAGGCCGCTTGAGGAATATAAAAGCCTTCATGATTTCTTCACGAGAAATCTTATGAGCGGGGCACGGCAGTTTGACGGAGATATAGACACGATAGCGAGCCCTGTTGATGCGGTATTAGAGGATAAGGGTTTCATTCTTGAAGATGCGACTTTTCAGGTGAAAGGGAAAGTCTATTCAATTGAAGAGATGCTTGGCGGAAAGGAAGAGGCCGGGGGATATATTGGCGGTCAATATATGGTGCTTTATCTGAGCCCGAGCCATTACCATCGCATCCATTCCCCTGTTGACGGGAAAGTCATTCGCAAGCAGACGCTTGGGAGTAAATCCTATCCGGTCAATCGATGGGGGATGACACTCGGAAAATCCCCGCTTTCGAAGAATTACCGGGAAATCACGGAGATTGAGTATGAGGGCGGAAGACTTGCGTTAATAAAAGTCGGTGCCATGTTCGTGAACACGATAGAAAGGACGCATACAGGGGATACTCTACATAAAGGAGAAGAAATCGGTTATTTTTCCTTTGGCTCAACCGTTGTGCTTCTGTTTGAAAAGGGCCGGTTTACGGCTGCCTCCTTGGAGACGCCTGCGGCTGTTCGGACAGGGGAAACGCTTGGAACTTATCAATAAGGCAGACGAATAAGCTGCCTGATTATTAGGGCTTTTTGTATAGCAGAAGTTAGGAAACATAAAGCCCTGTTAACCAGGGCTTTTTCGTGGAATCTACTATCTCTATTGTCTCGTTCGTAGGGATCGTCGGTCAATTTCACGTTCGATAAGGCGGATGAAATCTTTACTAAGGCCTAAGTCTCTTGCTTTGAAATAGGATTCTAGTAATAGGGCATCAGAAAGTTTTTGCATAATGCGCACCTCCGATTTAGTGTTCTAACAGGGGTTCCGCGTTCATATAATGGTATGTTGTTGAACGTATCCTTAATTTAACAAATTAAAAACAATAGAACAACCGTTCTCTTATCCACAAGTTAAAGTGTATAACTTGTGGGTAAAATGTGAGTATTCAAATATTATTGCTAACAATCGCATGAATGAGGGCGTTTTGTCAAATGTGCGTGTTGTGAATAAACTTATCCACAGGCTAGAGAGAAGCCAAGGTGTGTCGAAACATTTTCTATTTCGACAATATATTTGACAAGAAGAGTCAAGAAGCTTATGACAGAACCGGGATTATCCGTTATGATGAATAACAGTGATTAATGAATGATAGAGGTGTTTATAGTGTTGAAAGCATTTTTGCCTGCTCAGCATGTGAAGAGCATTTATGAAATCAATCCCAGTGATTTGAAAGAAAAGGGAATTAAAGGGGTTATAACGGATTTAGATAATACCCTTGTAGAATGGGACAGACCGCTTGCTACTCCTGAGCTTATCACGTGGTTTGAGGAAATGAAACGCAATGATATTAAAGTGACCATTGTTTCAAATAATAAAGAGATGCGAGTGAAATCCTTTGCCGACCCGCTTAATATCCCGTTCATCTTCCGTGCGAAAAAGCCGATGACAAAGGCATTTAAACATGCGGCCGAGCTTATGGGCATTAAAAAGGAAGAAGCGGTGGTTGTCGGTGACCAGCTCTTAACAGACGTCTTTGGAGGCAACCGGGGAGGGTTCCATACAATCTTGGTTGTACCGGTTGCGCAGACAGACGGATGGGCAACGAAAGTGAACCGGAGAATCGAGCGCCGAATCTTAGCGTGGTTCCGGAAAAACGGAAAACTAACATGGGAGGACTAGAATTGACTAATGAAGAAATCAGCTGTATTGGCTGCGGAGTGACCATACAGACGGAAGATAAGAATAAAATCGGCTATGCGCCGGCATCATCTTTGGAAAAAGATCAAGTAATCTGCCAGCGCTGTTTCCGATTGAAGCATTATAATGAGGTGCAGGATGTCTCCTTGACAGATGATGATTTCCTGAAAATCCTGAATGGAATCGGGCAAAAGGATGCTCTGATTGTTAAGCTGGTTGATATATTTGATTTTAACGGAAGCTGGCTTCCAGGGTTGCAGCGGTTCGTCGGGAATAACCCTGTCGTTTTGATCGGGAACAAAAGCGACTTGCTTCCTAAATCAGTCAAACCTAAAAAACTGATTGACTGGATGAAGGGAATGTCAAAGGAATGGGGCCTGCAGCCGGTTGACGTCATGCTTGTCAGCGGTGCGAAGGGACATGGAATCGAGGAAGCTATGCAGCGTATTGAGGAGCTGCGTGAGGGCCGTGATGTGTATGTCGTTGGCTGCACTAATGTGGGCAAATCTACCTTTATCAATCGCATCATCAAACAGGGCAGCGGGGAAGAAAATGTCATTACAACCTCTCATTTCCCTGGAACGACGCTTGATATCATTGAAATTCCGCTGGATGATGAGAGGGCATTGATTGATACACCGGGAATCATCAATCACCATCAAATGGCTCATTTTGTTGGTAAACAAGATTTGAAGACCATTACACCGAAAAAAGAGATCAAGCCAAGAGTATTCCAGTTAAATGCCGGCCAGACGCTCTTCTTCGGGGGATTGGCTCGTTTTGATTTTGTGCGGGGAGAACGGAATTCATTTACATGTTATTTATCCAATGAACTGGATATCCATCGCACGAAGCTTGAGAAAGCGGATGACTTATATGAGAAGCATGCCGGTGAGCTGCTTGTTCCTCCTGGTCCAAAAGAGATTCAGGAATTTCCGCCGCTTGTAGGCCAGGAGTTCTCCATTAAAGAGGGTAAAATGGACATCGTGTTCTCCGGACTTGGCTGGGTAACAGTCAATCAGCCAGGGGCTATCGTGAAAGCATATGTGCCTAAGGGAGTACAGGTGAGCATTCGTAAATCATTAATCTAAGGGGAAGATTGTAATGAAGAAGCTGTATGGGGTGCTGGGCAATCCGATTGAACATTCAATGTCACCATTGATTCATAATGATGCATTTAAGCGAAATGGGATAGAAGGGGATTATCTGCCGTTTCTTGTTGAGGGAGCTGCCCTTGGAAAGGCGGTCGAAGGTTTGAAGGCCATCGGGGCTGGAGGATTCAATGTCACGGTCCCGTTCAAGGAGAGTGTCATTCCGTATATGGATGCACTTGACCCATTCGCTAAAGAGGTAGGCGCCGTAAATACGGCTGTTATAAAGGATGGTCTGATTACAGGTTACAATACAGATGGACCTGGCTTTGTTAGAAGTCTCGCACCGCTCATTAATGGTCAATTCGCTGGTAAAAGGGTGCTCATTATCGGGGGCGGAGGAGCCGCGAGAGGCATTTACTGCGCTATGGCGAAAACAGGCATCGAAAGGATGGACATTGCGAACCGGACGCTTTCTGCGGCTCGTCAAATTGTGGCAGACTGCCATGATGGGACGCCTTCTTCTGTGTTAAGCTTAGAAGAAGCAGAAAAGTCTCTGGCTATTTATGACATCATCATTCAAACGACATCTGTCGGGCTTTCCTCATTACATGAATCTCCCATCTCATTAATGGGAATAAAAGAAAAGACAGTCGTCTGTGATATTATATATAATCCGCTCAAAACCAAGTTCCTGCGTGAAGCAGAGAACAACGGTGCCATAATCCAAACGGGGGTAGATATGTTTGTGCAGCAGGCTGCTCTAGCTTTTGAGCTGTGGACAGGCATCAGTCCGGATTGTGAGCGGATGAGACAATTAGTGTTAGAGAATTTAGGAGGATAACCATGTTAACAGGTAAACAAAAAAGATTCTTGCGTTCTAAGGCGCATTCACTTCAACCGATTTTCCAAGTAGGAAAAGGCGGCGTAAATGAAAACATGATCAAGCAGATTGGAGAAGCGCTTGAAGTGAGAGAGCTTATCAAGGTAAGCATTCTGCAAAACTGCGAGGAAGACCGCGATACAGTTGCTTCAGAGCTTTCAAAGGGCGCTCGGGCAGAACTTGTACAAATCATTGGCAACACAATTGTGCTTTATAAAGAATCCAGGGAAAACAAACAAATCATTCTGCCATAATAATTTGTGTCATAGAGAAGGATGGATAACCATGAAGAGAGTCGGCATTTTAGGCGGAACATTCGACCCGCCTCATATGGGCCATTTAATCGTGGCGGAAGGAATCCGGGAGGCGCTCGGGCTTGATGAAATACGTTTTCTCCCGAATAACCTCCCTCCCCATAAGGCAAAGACATCAACGACGAATCAGGAACGGCTGGATATGCTTGAGCTATCTATTAAGGGGAATCCATATTTTCAAATCGACACGATTGAATGGGAACGGGAAGGCCCTTCCTATACGATTGATACGATTAAGCTCTTGAAGGAAAGGGAACCATCCGCAGAATGGTATTTCATTATTGGGGCGGACATGATTGAATATCTCCCGCAGTGGAAACAGGTCGATGAACTGGCGAATCTTGTACATTTTACTGGTGTGAAGAGACCTGGTTATCGGGAAGAAACCGATTATCCCGTCACAATGGCAGACATTCCCGAAATCTCAATTTCCTCTTCTCTTATCCGGTCGAAGGTTAAAGAGGGGAAATCCATCAAATATTTAGTGGCCGAAGAGGTCAAGCTATATATTGAGGAGAATCGTTTATATGGATAAAACAAAAGCGCTTGAATTAGTCAGGCAGCAATTACCTGAAAAACGCTACATCCATACGCTCGGTGTCGTGCAAAGCGCCAAAGAGCTGGCACGCCGGTATGGAGTGGATGAAGATAAAGCGGAGCTTGCCGCCATCTATCATGATTACGCCAAGTATCGTCCGTTGGATGAAATGGAGCAAATCATTAAGGATCATGACTTGCCGGCTGATTTGCTGACGGCTAACACTGAGCTATGGCATGCGCCTGTTGGAGCGATACTCGTTCAAATGGAGGCTGGAGTAGAGGATGAGGAAGTTCTTTCTGCCATCCGCTATCACACTTCAGGACGAGCGCGGATGACGGAACTGGAAAAAGTGATTTATTTAGCAGATTATATAGAGCCAGGGAGAAGTTTCCCGGGGGTAGATGAAGTGAGGGATATTGCTGCGCGGAATTTGGATGAGGCCGTTATGAAAGCGATAGGCAATACCATTGCCTTTTTAATCTCTAAACAGCAGACAATCTATCCGGATACCTTCCATGCCTATAATGATTTTGCCATGCATAAGGGAGGACACAAAAATGAATGAAAAAGAGTTATTGCAGGTTGCGGCAAAGGCCGCTGATGATAAACGTGCGGAAGATATGGTTGTGCTTGATATGAAAGGCATTTCGCTCGTGTCTGATTATTTTATAATATGCCACGGTAATTCAGATAAGCAGGTACAGGCGATTGCTCGTGAAATGAAAGAGAAAGTGGAAGAAGCAGGCTTTGATGTGCGCAAGATGGAAGGCTTTGATGAAGCGCGCTGGGTCTTGGTGGACATGGGTGATGTTGTGGCCCATATTTTCCATAAAGACGATCGCTCCTACTACAAGCTTGAGCGCCTTTGGGGAGATGCTCCTTCAGTAGCGGCGCAGGAATTGAATTTATGAGCTATCAGAATTTCGCCTATTTCTACGATAACCTGATGAAAGAAGCCCCATATGAAGATTGGGTGGACTTTGTCAAAGAGATTGCAGGGAAATATTCCTTAAGCGGGCGGAACATTCTTGATGTTGGGTGCGGAACTGGTGAATTGGCAACCCGTCTCAGTAAAGAGGGCTTTGAGCTGACCGGGGTAGATCTGTCTGAGGAAATGCTCGAAGTCGCCATGGCAAAAGCCTTGGAAGCAGGAGTTTCCATTCCCTATTTCCATCAGGACATGAGGGAGCTTTCAGAACTCGGCCAGTATGATATGGTTATGATTTTTTGTGATTCCCTTAACTATTTGGATGGGGAAGAAGATATCAAGAAGACGTTTGCTGCGGTTAGCGGGCATCTAAAGAAAGACGGGTTATTCCTATTTGATATTCATTCCATCCACAAGATGGAAACCTTATTTAATGATCAGGTTTATGCAGACAATGGGGATGACGTCAGTTTTATATGGAATGCGTGGAAAGGTGAGAAGCCATACAGTGTTCAGCATGAGCTTACCTTTTTCATGTATGACGAACAAACGGA
>CAJGCH010000144.1 GCA_904501845.1 uncultured Bacillaceae bacterium
GCTCTAGTGCCATTTGTCATTATTTTCATTTGCTTTTATTTCTTTATAACTGTTGACAGCCAATGGATGCTTGGTTCGAAACCATATTCCGAAATGGAAGGAACAGCCTCTTTCATTTCTATGTTCAAAAGGCTCGGGATGTTTGGCCTGAATGCGGTCATGATTATCAGCTTTATGGCTTTGGTCCCTAGAGGACAATACTTCTTCACCAGATGGGGAACACAAACCTTATATGTTTATCTATTGCACGGATTCTTTGTAAGGACTTTCCGCTTTACTGATTTGAAGGAGTATTTCACAACATTTGAAAGCTATCTGTTGCTTGCCGGCATCTCACTCTTGCTGACGATTATACTTTCTAGTCAGTTTGTTGCCTCTATTGCCCAGCCATTTATAGAGCTGAAATGGAAGAATACAAAGAAAATGCTGCTTGAATGGAAGTTCTACGCCTATTTCTACAAAGAAAAATTTACGAAAACCGTCAATGATTGAACATCGAGCCTGCCTATATGGCAGGCTTTCATCTGTTTAGAAACCTAAGAATAAGCAAGGGAAATCCACCCATTCCTGTTACTCCTATACATAAATATGTTAAGATTAATTGCTAGGAAAACGCTGAAAGGACGTATTGTACGCACATGAAGATTATAGGAACAACGCTGAACGCCAAATATATCCACACTAATTTGGCCCTTCGCTATTTAAAAGCTTACGCTGCACCTGATTATAATGTTGAAATTGTTGAATATACAATCAAGGATCCGGTAATGAATATTGTCACCGACCTATACAAGCGCAGTCCCGATGTCATTGGGTTCAGCTGTTATATTTGGAACATGGAAGAAATCAAGAAGGTCGTCACGATCCTTAAGAAAGTCCTGCCCGATGTCCAAATTGTCCTCGGCGGACCCGAAGTCACCTATGATCCTTTTTTCTGGCTAAGAGAAATACCTGGGGTTGATTTCATTGTCGTCGGGGAGGGGGAAGCAACATTTAAAAACTTGCTTGCAGAAATTGACGGCAGAAAAGACTTCCGTCAAGTACATGGAATCGCCTTTCTAGAAGGAGAAAAACCAGTTATTACACCACCTGCAGCAAAAGTCGACTTAAAAACGCTGCCATCTCCCTTCCGTTTTGAAGAGGATCTGCCAAACCTTTCTAAACGAATTACGTATATTGAAACGAGCAGAGGCTGTCCGTTCAACTGCCAATTCTGCCTGAGCTCAATTGAGACGGGTGTCCGTTTCTTTGACCGTGAACGGGTTAAGGACGATATACGGTTCCTTATGAAAAATGGTGCGAAAACCATTAAATTCATGGACCGCACCTTTAACATCAGTCGCAGTTACGCTCTTGATATATTTGATTTTCTCATTGCTGAGCATGAACCAGGCTGTGTCTTTCAATTTGAAATTACGGCTGACATCATGAAGCCAGAAGTCATCGAATACTTGAACAGAGAAGCGCCAAAAGGCTTGTTCCGTTTTGAAATCGGTGTTCAATCTACAAATGATTACACGAATGAGCTTGTCAAACGGAAACAGAATTTCGAGAAGCTAAAGCGCACGGTTACGATGATCAAGGACGGCGCCAAGGTCGATCAGCACTTGGATCTAATTGCAGGTCTGCCGGAAGAAAATTATGATTCCTTCCGAAAAACCTTTAATGATGTATTTGAGATGAGACCTGAGGAGCTCCAGCTTGGGTTCCTGAAAATGCTCCGCGGAACCGGTCTTCGCCAGCAGGCGAAGCAATGGGATTACCAATACATGGACCAGGCACCATATGAGATTGTCAGCAATAATGTTATGCCATTTACCGATATCATTCGCATCAAACAGGTCGAAGATGTCCTTGAAAAGTATTGGAATGACCACCGCATGGACCTTGGTGTTGAATACCTGGTGAGTACCGTATATCCTTCTCCATTCGATTTCTTCCAAGAATTCGGTTCCTATTGGGAAGAGATGAACTGGTCAAGAATCGGCCACCAGCCGGAGGACCTATTTAAGCGGCTCGTTGAATTTAACAAACAAGCCTATCCGGATAGTGAGGAGATGCTTATCTCGCTCCTGAAAATTGATTATCTTGATAAGCTCGTCTTTAAGCCGCGAAAGCCATGGTGGGAATCCTCCATGACCAAGCAGGAAAAGTCACCATATTACCAAGCTGCCATTAAAGAGCCTGAGCGAGTAAGCAAGGAATTTGCTGAGCTTAAGTTAAATGAAAAGGATATGTATAAACATGTCTTGATTGAGGAAATAGATTTTGATTATTTCCATTACCAGCAAAATGGCGAATATCGTTCTAAAAAATGCCTGATTCTTGCCTATTTCAATCCAAAAGAAGGCGGAAGTAAGCTCTTTTTTACAGAACCAGCAAAACTTATATAACATATGAAGCATACTTGAGCGCCAACGACATGACGCCAAGTATGCTTTTTTATCTCACTTGCCTTTCCTGCCGCGCTTTGAGTTGCGATTGAATCCTTTCATCGCATCTTCTCCCCCGGTAAACTCGGAAGAAAACTCCGTTTCATGCTCATTTGTCTCTCTTAAATTTTTGCTTGGTGTTTTTGTTGTTTTCACTGCTGCATCAAATTCTGCTTTTCTCTTCATCAGGAATCGTCCTTTCATTAGAAGGTTCAGGTATACTATTTGTCCTGATAGAACTATTCATGCATATATGATGTCAGGGAAACGATACCTGTTCACCCATCCTTTAAACAGAATGAAGAAACCGTATGAAAAGCATATTATAAAGGCGGAATATCAAATTCCAGCAAGAATGAAAGCTGAGGTGCATAAGAATGGCAAGCCGAAATAAATTGCTTGTTCCTGGTGTCCAAGAGATGCTCGACCAATATAAATATGAAATTGCAGCAGAATTTGGAGTGTCCTTAGGTTCAGATACTGTTGCACGAGCGAACGGATCCGTTGGTGGAGAAATTACGAAGCAGCTAGTGAAGCTGGCTCAAAATCAAATATCTGGCAAAACTGAATAATATAATGGCACAGAAATGCCCGGATACATTCTATCCGGGCATTTCTTTAATCCTAATTTTCATGGTTTCTTGGCCCATGGTTATTTTTTTCTTTACTGTTGTTATCCATCTGCCGGTTGTTTTTTCTGGGATTATTCCCAAAGTGCCAGCCATTCTTTTGATCTTCAAGCCCGCTCTTCAGTTTATCGTCGTTATTCATGTACGTTTTTTGTTCTTTTGGCGTCCTGTTGTTAGAATTCCATTGTTGATATGGTCTTTCCGCTTTCTCCTGCTTCTTCTCTTTGACATCTTGCTTTAGGCTTTTTTGTTCGCTAGTGCTTGGTTTTCGCTCATGTTTTGTATTATCTTTATTCACCTTTGAATGGTCCTTCACTAAACCTTCGGAAGCAGATTCAGTGAGTTTTTCTGTCCTTCCCTCTTCTTCTTTCGGGGAATAGCTTGGCTTTCTTTCATTTGCAGGTTTTTGTTCATCTTTAATAACAGGCGGCTCCACCTCTCTTGAATCGCCAGACGTACGCTCCGCAGGAGTGCTGTGGTTTCCAGCCTCTTTTCCATCCTTTTTCGTGCTCTCTTTTTCTGGATTGGTCTCCAGATAAGCTGCTGTTGATACCCCTTTTTCCTTTGCTTTCTGTCTGTCATCAACTGTCGCTTTTTGCGTCTTTATGTTCAAGATATTTTCCGACGATGCTTGTACATTGGTCAGTTTTTCCTCAAGGTTCTTTTCAAAATTTTTATCCTTGTCAAGGAATACTGTCGAGATGACGACTTCATTCTTTTCCTCTATCTTCCCTTCTTTTTGAAGAAGTAAAAGAATTTGAGCGGCGACTATGGCTACATCTTGATTTTGCCACCCATGAAGATTTGCAAGTATCTCTATTCCTTCTTGATTAATCCCTTGAACCTTCAGCACTTCCATACTTTCAGAAACACTGAATTCAATACTTGATTCCTTGCCCAAACTGACATATGCATACACTTTAGAATCTTCCAATATAATCGGCAAGACTCTAAATATCAGTAACATTCCCGCAGCTAATGCGATAACCGTTTTTATTGTTGTTTTCTTTCTCTTGAATCGGGTTTTTATCATGCTATTTGAAACATTAGGTTCAAAGTAGATGAGGTCTCCTATTTGATTAAATTCATGTTTATTATCAATTTCTAAAAAATCACCATCCGGGGTTAACACCGTTAGCTTTTTTTTCGAAATATCTACTATGACACCTTCTTCTTTCAATCCTTAAGCACCCCCTTTAAGTAGTCACCTAAAAACCGGTAATCACCTGAGAGAATCAGCACCATGGCCACGATATAAATACGATTTCTTTCAATCGTCTTCCGTGAAACATTCACCTTTTCCTCTAGTCTTTTTAACGGAAGCTTTTTCTTTTGAAATAAGTATTCAAGCATGGAAGAATCATTCGCCACCAGGCTCGCAATGGAGACTGCGTTCTTCCGAGCATCTGAATGCTTTGGTGACGCTTGAACCAACTGGCCGAATGTAATGCCGAAGCTTGTCAGCACTTGTGTAAAGCGTACGATTTCTTCTCTTCTTTGCTCTGCATTCAGTTCTTCTTTATGATATTCAATTGACCGCTCTGCTTCCAAGTGACTTTGTGCATACCCTTCTTCTGAATAAGCACAAAAATCCATGGATAATTCTTGGTTCTTCCTTGATTGTATTCTAAGATGATCGATAACTCTGCGTTTGATCATCGTATCTGCAAAGGCTAGTAATGCTGTACCCTTCTCATATGAGAAACGATCGATCGCATCATTAAAAGCGATTAACCCTATACTGAATTCATCATCTGTGTCTGTTATGTATCGTTTGCATACAGAGGAGACTGATTTTTTTATAAACGGCTTATATTGTTCAATAAGATCGTTGCGTAGATTAAAATCTCCTTCTTGTATTAAATGCACCATTTCCTCCATGCTCTGACGTTTCTTCAGACTTGGAAAGAAAACTCCTAACATAGAATTCACCCCACCCTGCACAAATTATACCACAGGATGTAATTTTAGGTTACTAAGGGAATATATACATTTAAATTAACTATATATAGTATATTTGATTATTTCCTAACTTCTTGCTTTAGACAAATCATCCATTTCACCAACATGATACGTTATACCCTATAAGTTAATGGGGGTAGAATAACATTCAGTATATTTTCTTAGAAAAAAAAGAAATCCGTATGACATGCATACGGATTTCCTTTGAGATATATTAGCTGATACTTGAATCTTCGCCAACTTGCTTGTTCGTTGACTTTCCAGATACGAACCAGCCTATTACGACTATCGCTAACAAGACTACCCAGAAGATGGCTTTCCATACAGTTGAATGCGGGAAGTGTGAGTCAAGGATACCCACGCTTGGGTGCGCCAAAGTGACAACAGCCAATTTAACACCTACCCAGCCTACAACAAGAAAGGCAGCCGTTTCAAGCGAAGGACGTTTACTTAACAGCACGACAAATTGTGTTGCAGCAAACCTCATGATGATCAATCCAATGAATCCTCCCAAGAACATTACAATAAATTGCGCGCCGTTAATGCCGCCAACCTGGAAGTTACCCACTTCAGGAAGAGTTACAGCAAGTGCCACTGCCGCAAGCATTGAATCAATCGCAAAGGCAATATCGGCAAGCTCAACTTTGAGAACTGTCATCCAGAATCCAGATTGTTTTCTTTCTTTTATTTCATGATTGTCTTTCTTAATCACAAAATGTTTAATCAAATAGTTAATCATGATGTATAACAAATAAGCAGCCCCGATTGCTTGTATTTGCCATACATTGACGAGGAAAGAAATAAGGAAAAGAGAAGCAAGCCTAAATACAAAGGCTCCAACAAGACCATAGAATAAGGCTTTACGTTGCTGTTCCTTCGGCAAATGCTTAACCATAACGGCCATGACAACCGCATTGTCAGCAGCCAGTATTCCCTCTAAACCTATTAAAACTAATAATACCCATGCATACTCTAGTATCAATGCTGCATCCATAAAAGTTATTACCTCCTTGAAATTTTCCAATTACTTCCAATCCAACAAAAAAGACCTTTGCCTAGTAATAGATTACTGGCAAAGGTCTTGCTAAGCATTTGTACTAATAAATGCCAACAAAGCCGATGGATTCAATCCACGTAATGACGACTTTGTTTTAGGTTTCCCTAACGCTACTCCCCTTTGATTGGGTTCATATTGGTTTGTATGTTTATTATAGGGGCAATCCTAAACTTCTGCAAGTATAATATTTTCCTGCCTATTAATTGCATCTAATAACCTTAGGATTTGGTCTTCCTGATTAATTTAAGGTATTCCTTCAGCACCCCGCCTAAGGAAGGAGATTTCTTGAAATTCGAAACAAGAAGATTGCGGAATGATTCATATTTTCCTTCATATGGGTACCACTGTATCTCCGACTTCTTATATCCCAGGTCCTCCATGACCGCTTTCTCATGGCAGAACATCCGGATTCCGTTCTCGCCATGATACCTTCCTAATCCGCTCTCTTTCTGACCGCCAAACGGCAAATGGTTGTTCGCGACGGTAACGAGTACATCATTGATTAGAACGGCTCCTGATTGCAGTCTGGACGCGACCCTTCTAGCCTGCTCTTTATTCTCGGACCATACACTTGCATTCAGTCCATACCTGGATTCATTAGCCATGCTGACCGCTTCATCCTCCCCATTGACTGCTATGATAGGCAATACAGGACCAAACGTCTCCTCTTGCATGATGGACATATCTTCCCTTACATCTGTCAACACCATCGGCTTTATATACATGGATTCAGGATCCCAATCAGATGGATGTTTTCCCGCAAGGAGACGGGCTCCTTTTTGAAGAGCTTCCTCGACTTGTTTCTTAACAATATCAATTTGCATGCGAGAAGCCATGGAACCTATATCATCTTCAGGTCCCGACCCTTGCCTTAAGTTATTGACGATAGGGAGCAATTCCTCAATGAATGGTTCCATCACTTCTTCTTCAATGATAAGCCTTTCTACGCTCATGCAAACCTGTCCGCTATTGGTAAAAGCTCCCCACGCCGCTCCTTCAGCCGCCCGTTTCAGGTTAGCATCCTTCAGGACGATCATCGGGTCCTTGCCGCCCAGCTCTAGTGTCGTTGGAATCAAGTCCTTTGCTGCTGTTTGCTGGATGATTTTCCCCGTGGCCACCGATCCGGTGAAAAAGATGTAATCTGGTTTTGAATTTGTCAGACGTGCTCCAAGTTCTTTCCCCCCATGAGCAACTTGAACGACATTCGGCGGAAAATCCGCTTTCGCAAATAACGATTCAATCAGTTTACCAACAGCAGGCGTGACTTCTGATGGTTTCAATATGACGGTGTTTCCCGCAGCAAGTGCGGACAGCATCGGCGATAAGGATAACAAAAAAGGATAATTCCAAGGAGAAATGACGAGCACAGTGCCCATTGGCATATATTCCACAAAGGATTTTTTGCCCATAAGCAGAAACGGTGTTTTTACCTTTTGACTGCAGAGGGATTGTTCCGCATGCTTCTCAATATGAAGCATCGCATCTAGTGAAGGCATGATATCTGCAACAAGGGCATCCGTTCTGACCTTTCCCACATCTTTGGCAATCAAATCGGCAATTTCATCGATTTGTTCAA
>CAJGCH010000145.1 GCA_904501845.1 uncultured Bacillaceae bacterium
AAGAGTGAATAAAATGACTCTTTTTATTTACACAATTATACGGACTTAATCCCCTTTCCCCACCCTTCATACCCTTTGCCTGGGCATAGGGTGGGGATTGCCTGGCTTCTCCCGCCTTTCGACCACCCTTTCCCCACCCTTCATACCTTTTGCATGGGCAAATGGTGGGCTTTTCCACCTCTCCCCAAGCAACAAAAAAAACTCCAAAGGCAAAAATTCAGCCTTTAAAGTCTTTGTTCTGATTCTTATCCACATGTCGTTCGCGGAGGTTTCTTTCAATCTCGGAATATGGTAATCCTTGTTCACGCAAGAGGACGAGTACATGAAAGAAGAGATCGGATACTTCCCATTTCAATTCATTCACATCACGATTTTTAGCGGCGATGATGACCTCTGCGGCTTCTTCGCCGACTTTTTTCAGGATTTTATCGACACCTTCTTCAAACAGATAGGTCGTGTAGGAGCCTTCGGGACGTTCGGCATCACGGCGGGCAATGATTCGCTCGAGCTCACCAAGGAAGCTTGCTTTCGGCGCTAAGGCTGCTTCCGGCTCCTCAGCTTCAAGCAGCTTCTCTGTGAAGCAGCTGACAGTGCCGGTATGGCAGGCAGGACCGGTCGGGATGACTTTTACAACGAGGGCATCCTTGTCACAGTCATATATGATTTCCTGCACCTTCTGTGTGTTCCCGCTCGTTTCTCCTTTATGCCACAGCTCTTGGCGAGAACGGCTGTAAAACCAGGTTTCACGCGTTTCAAGTGTTCTCGTCAAGGACTCTTCATTCATGTAGGCGAGTGTTAGCACCTCTTTCGTATTCGCATCTTGAACAATCGCCGGCAGTAGTCCGGCTTCGTCAAATTTCAGTCCGTTCATCTCACATGCACTCCTTGTTCTCTCAGTCTGCTTTTCACTTCTTGAACACTCGTTTCTTTATAATGAAAGATAGACGCCGCAAGCGCTGCATCGGCTTTTCCTTCGGTGAAGACCGGGGCAAAGTCCTCCTTGTTCCCCGCTCCTCCAGAGGCAATGACGGGCACGGTCACCGCCTCACTGACCGCACGTGTCAATTCGAGGTGGAACCCGCTTTTTTCACCATCCTTATCCATGCTTGTGAGGAGAATCTCCCCGGCGCCAAGTGCGACGGCTTGTTTCGCCCAGTCGACCGCATCGAGTTCCGTCGGTTTTCGTCCGCCATGGGTGTACACACGATAGCCGCCGAATTCAGGGTCGTATTTAGCATCAATCGCAAGGACGATGCACTGATTCCCGAAGTAGGCCGCTCCTTCCGCAATCAGCTTCGGGCGTAGAACAGCCGCCGTATTGACGGAGACCTTATCCGCTCCAGAGCGGAGAATAGTCCTCATATCATCGACCGTGTTGATTCCGCCGCCAACCGTAAAAGGAATGCTGAGGACAGATGCGGCTTTCTTCACGACCTCCACCATCGTTTTCCGTCCCTCATGGGAGGCAGAGATATCAAGGAACACCAGCTCATCCGCTCCTTGGTCATCATACATTTGAGCAAGCTCGACCGGGTCGCCGGCATCCTGCAGTCCAAGGAACTGGATTCCTTTGACGACACGGCCTTCTTTGACATCGAGGCAGGGAATGATTCGCTTCGTTATCATGCGTTTCTCCCCGCTTCCCTTAAGGCTTCCGGCAAGGTAAACCGGTTTTCATAGATGGCTTTACCGATAATGACGCCCTCAATTCCGGCAGATTGATGCTGCTTCAATGAAGCAATATCAGCTAAACGACTCATCCCGCCAGAGGCGATGACATTTTTGCCAGTCACCTCAGCTAACTCCGCCGTTGCGCTCACATTCGGTCCACTCAGCATGCCATCATTGGCTATATCAGTGAAAATAAACCATTCCGCTCCCTTGTCGGCAAAATACTTTCCTAGATCGAGCACTGTCCACTCACTCGTCTTAAGCCAGCCATCGGTCGCGACCCTTCCGCTCTTGCCATCCAAGCCAATCGCGATTTGACCGGGGTATTTACGGATCATCTCTTCAGCAAATGCCGGTTCTCTAACCGCAATACTCCCTAATATCACGCGAGCCACACCATTCTCAAGATAATGGGTGACCTGACGCTCATTCCTGATTCCTCCGCCAATTTGAATAGAAACATTCTTTAGCTCCTGAGCTGCTTTCAGAACGTATGAATCATTCACAAGCGAGCCTTCCTTTGCTCCGTCCAAGTCAACCATATGAATCCATGAAGCTCCCGTATCTGCAAAAGATTTAGCCATATCAAACGGTGAATTACCATACACAGTTTCTTGTTCATAATCTCCCTGCAGAAGGCGGACACAGCGGCCGCCTCTCATATCAATCGCAGGATAGATAGTAATTGATTTTGTCATTGGATAAGCCTCTCCTTCTCTTCTGCCAGCTTGATATAATTTTGGAGCAGCGCTTTTCCCATCTGACCGCTCTTTTCGGGGTGAAATTGCATTCCCATGACATTGCCAAGGCCAACGATGCCTGGAACCTCCACATCATAGGCGGCAGTGGCCAAAAGCTCAGAACGTTGCTCAACCTCCGCATAATAGGAATGGACAAAATAGACATAGTCCTCTTCAAGCCCGGCAAGCAAGGGATGCTCCTGCTGAAACTGAAGCTTATTCCAGCCCATATGCGGAACCTTGTACAACTTCCCGTCCCGATCAATCCCCGGGAATTTCGCGATATGCCCTTTCAAAAATCCAAGGCCTGTTGAATAGCCATGCTCATCACTGCTTTCAAACAGCAGCTGCATCCCCAAGCAGATGCCAAGGAGCGGCTTGCCGCTTATTATGTAATCCTTTAAAAAAACATCAAGCTCCTGCTTCCGAAGCTCGGCCATCGCATCGGGGAATGCTCCAACACCAGGCAAGATTAGTCCATCACAGGAAGCGAGTACCTTTGGGTCTCCGCTGATGACCGTTTCTGCCCCAAGCCGATTCAATGCATTGTTTACGCTGAATAAATTTCCCATTCCATAATCAATAATGCCAATCAAGACACTCACCCCTTTTTGTCACAGCATCCCCTTGGTGGACGGGATTCCTTTTACACGCGGATCAATTGTTGTCGCTTCATCCAATGCGCGTCCGAGCGCTTTGAAGATGGCCTCCACAATATGATGGGAGTTGCGTCCATAATGGACGATAACATGCAAGTTCATTTTCGCCTCAATCGCAAGCTTCCAAAGGAATTCATGTACAAGCTCCGTGTCAAAATCCCCAATCATCGGTGCCGGGATATCGGCCCGAAACTCCAAATGAGGACGATTGCTGAGGTCAACAACCACTTGGGCAAGTGCTTCATCCATCGGCACGAATGCGTTGCCATAGCGTTTAATGCCTTTTTTGTCACCGAGTGCTTTCGTGAGAGCCTGTCCCAGGCAGATGCCGATATCCTCTGTCGTATGATGACCATCGACCTCGATGTCGCCATCTGCTTCGACCATCAAGTCAAAATGGCCGTGCTTGGCGAATAGATCAAGCATATGGGATAGAAATGGCACGCCTGTTCCAAGCTCTGATTTGCCCTCCCCGTCAATCCCGAATGCGAGCTTTATATTCGTTTCATTCGTTCTTCTCTCAATTTGAGCTTCTCTAGTCATTTATTCTCCTCCTTTAGCCTTGCTTCCACGGCACGCGCATGCGCCTCTAATCCTTCTAATCTAGCAAATGCAGCAATCTTAGCGGCATTACGCTCCATATCTTCCTTGCTGTACATAATAAGGCTCGTTTTCTTTTGGAAATCATCCACATTTAACGGACTTGAGAATCGGGCCGTTCCATTCGTTGGCAGCACATGATTCGGACCTGCGAAATAATCGCCGACAGGCTCCGAGCTGTATGCTCCAATGAAAATCGCGCCGGCATGCTTGATGGCACCTGTGACATTCATCGCATCCTTTGTCTGAATCTCCAAGTGTTCAGGGGATAGCTCATTAATAGCCGCGATGGCTTCTTCCATCGTTTTGGCTACATAGATGCCGCCGAACTCCTCCCAAGCAGATGCCGCAATTTCTTTCCGTGGCAAGCTCTCAAGCTGGCTTTCTACTTCCGCCTTCACTCGCTCCGCTAATTCTCGGCTCGTAGTCACCAAAACACTGCACGCACGCATGTCATGCTCAGCTTGGGATAAAAGGTCCGCCGCCACATAGCGGGCATCAGCCGTCTCATCAGCAAGGACCGCAATTTCACTTGGTCCGGCAATCATATCGATATCGACATCGCCGTATACCTCGCGTTTGGCAAGAGCGACATATATATTGCCCGGCCCCGTGATTTTATCCACCTTCGCAATGGTTTCCGTCCCATAAGCGAGCGCGCCGATGGCTTGGGCACCGCCAACCTTATAGATGTCGGTCACGCCGGCAATGGAAGCTGCAGCAAGCACCGATGCAGGCAGTTTGCCGTCTTTACCCGGCGGGGAAACCATGACGATTCTCTCTACCCCGGCAACATGTGCGGGAATCGCATTCATGAGCACGGAAGACGGATATGCTGCCGTTCCGCCCGGGACATATATCCCGACTGAATCAAGCGGTGTTCGCTTTTGTCCGAGCATCGTGCCGCTAACCCCGAGGTCGACCCAGGAATTTTGCTTTTGTTTCTCATGATAGGAGCGGATATTGCCCGCTGCCTCCTCCATGATTTCTAGCATGCCCTCTGGCAGACTATCGAGCGCCTCTTCGATTTCCTCTTTTGTCACCATTAACGCTGAAAGAGCAGCCTGATCGAATTTTTCCGTATAGCGAATGAGCGCTTCGTCACCTTCCGCTTTCACATCTCGGAGGATTTGGCACACAGCCTCGCGCTGGGCATCCGTTCCGCCGTCTACCGTTCTCTTAAGAGATAACCCTTCCTGCAATGATTTGATTTCCATGCTTAAGCCCTCCTTCTATGCGTGAACATTGAGTACGTTCCTGAGTCTTGCCACCATATCGGTAATCTCCCGCTCGTGCAGGCGATAACTAACCGGATTCGCAATCAAACGGGATGTCACCTTTTTGATGGTCGCATATTCGACAAGCCCATTCTCCCGAAGCGTCTGTCCGGTTGAGACAATATCGACGATGCGGTCAGCGAGTCCAATCATCGGTGCGAGCTCAATCGAGCCGTTCAGCTTGATAATCTCGACCTGCTCCCCCTGTTCACGGAAGTACTGGGAGGCGATATTCGGATACTTGCTCGCAATCTTTGGAGCGACCTTGCTCATTTCAGTATTTGGCAAGCCCGCGACCGCTAAATGACAGGCACTGATTTGCAGATCAAGCAGCTCATACACATCCCGCTCCTCCTCCATCATGACATCCTTTCCAGCAATCCCGATGTCGGCAACACCGTGCTCTACATAAGTAGGCACATCCATTGGTTTAGAGAGAATGAAGCGAAGCGGTTCATGTTCAAGCTCAATGATTAATTTGCGCGTATCCTCAAATTCAGGTGGCAATTGATAATCCGCTTTACGCAGCAGTTCGACTGCCTCGTCAAAAATCCGTCCCTTTGGCATCGCAACCGTCAATTGTTCCTTCATGACTCTGCCCCCAATCCATTGGCATCAAGTATATACGAAATATTCGTGAAATTCTTTGTAAATGTATCAATTTCAGCTATCCCGGCAATGTTTTGCGTGATAACGGCTTTCCCTTCCGCTCGCAAGGCCGCCGCCTTTTCCATCGCCGCAAACTGGCCTGCATCATTATAGATAAGGCATAGAGGCGGCTCCTCTGCATCGAATCCCCCAATCGCTTCGATAATACGGTCCAGCCTTAGTCCAAACCCCGTGGCTGGTGCATCTTGGCCAAAGTTCCTGTAAAGCTCATTGTAGCGCCCTCCATTCCCAAGCGGGAAGCCGACATGGTCACCAAGGACCTCAAATAGAATCCCAGTATAGTAATCCATATGACTGACAAGGGATAAATCATAGGAAAGATGGCTGTTGATACCTGCCTTCTTCAGCATATACGCAAGCTCCTTCAATTCATGGAGGGCTGCACTGCCTACATTCTGTTCTGTCAGCTCTAATGCAAAATCGAGCACTTCTTCATTCCCTTTTAAATCAGGCAGTCTGTTTAGAATTTGAAGGCTGTTCTCCGGCAAATTAAGCTCCAGCACATATTCCCGGTACCCGACATAATTCTTCTCAAATAAATATCTGCGCATGACTCCGGCCCGCTCCTCGGTTCCTCCATAATGGAGAAGCACCTCGTGCACGAATGCAATATTGCCAATCGTAATATGATAATGGGAAAGCCCGGCAGCTTGCAGGACGCTTGTCAGCAGAGTCACCACTTCCGCATCAGCTGACAAGGTCTTATCGCCGATCATTTCAACGCCAAATTGCTCAAACTCCGCAAGACGTCCGCCTTCCTTCTCCTGTGCCCTGAATACATTTGCACTATAAGCCATTCTTAAAGGATTACCCTCCTTCAATAAGTGAGAGGATGCGACCCTGGCAATTGGTGAGGTCATATCCGGGCGAAGCACTAGACTATGCCCCTCCTTGTCGAGAAGCTTGAATAGCTGCTGGTCCTTGATGGCAGACACCTGACCGACTGTCTCATAAAACTCCAGTGACGGCGTCTCCAGGAAACGATATCCGTACAGCTTTGTCTCCTTCGCCATGCGGCTTCGAACTGATTCTTTTAATCTAAATAAATCCGGCAATGTATCGCGCATGCCGATTGGTTTCTCAAACATAAAAATATTTGGCATCCTTAACATTCCTTTATGATAAATTTACTTTAGTTCGCTAATGTGATAATAAGTTGAAGTTAAACAAAGTGTACTCTTCTTGCCCACTATCGTCAAGCAAGAGGACCATGGATTCCTCTTTCTTTCATTCTATTATTATTTCGCGAGCATATAAAATAAAAACCCTGTCCGGCATGGACAAGATTTCATATGTATCAGTTACACCAGCCACATGGCGAGCACAAATAATGACCAAAAATTGATTGGCAGCCCGATAGCGAGCATTAGGATAAGGGTATATTCATAATTAGAAGCTGGTCTGCGGCTGATTAATTTTCTCCACGTTATAAAGATGAGCACAAATAGATAAATGGCCATACTGAAGACAGTGACCGCCGTCAAATACGTGAACGGGCGGAATTCTCCAAACACATTTTCAAGTTGATAAGCTAGATCTTGCGCGTAAAAACTCAACCAGATATTCACAAGCTGAAGAAAGAGCAAACAACTAAATTGCGTTTTGCTCAACCTTCTTCATTCCTGATAGAATCAATCTGCCTAAAATGATGCTCATCATGCTCTAGGAGCCCTTGGAAATAGGCCGCTGGGGTCAACATTTTTTGATTGAATGCGAACTCCCGCTCCCATTGCTCATCCTCCATTTGCTCAATAGCAGCGAGCAACTTTTTTCTGCTATTGATGAATTCTTCTATAATATCCTCCTGGCTGCGTTTTTGGCTGATAAGTACCGATTCCCGATTCGTCTGCTCGGCATCTAAACTTTTCGGCAAGGGATCTCCATTCAAGAAATACGGAATCCGCTTAAGTCGCACGAATTCATCCCAGGGAGCAAAATGCCCAATCACTTCAGCAAT
>CAJGCH010000146.1 GCA_904501845.1 uncultured Bacillaceae bacterium
CAAAGAGAACGGAAACAGAGAACCCATGGTGAAATTACAGAAAAGATTACCTGAAGAAATAGGGAAATAACGGAGTGGGGATTGGGATAAAAGTTTCTCAGTCAATGATAAATCCGGACTATTAGGTGATATTTAATCAATATTTCGTCTAATAGTGTGGGTTTTTAGATGTGTTCAATAGATTTATCCATTCTGAAAACCATTATGAATTACTAGTGGAATTTCGCTGCGGTCACTCGACTCCTGCGGGAAATAGAGGAAAGGCTGAGACCCCGCAGGCGTAGCCGAGGAGGCTAAAGCCTTCCTCCCCGCGGAAAGCGAGTGGCCGCAGCGTAATGGAACGAACTTGTTCTTGCAACGCAACTCGTTAATACGTAACAAAGTCTATTTAAAGTAAATTAAGCTATCGTTCGCTTTTCAGGATCGTATATAAGTACTGTCCCAGCCTCATTTTTGTTTCCTGAACTTAAAGATTTTGGATGAAATTTATTATATTTCAATATACTAATGACGAACAGGGAGGGTTGATGATGGGATCGAAAGTACAATATGCAGTCATCGGACTTGGCCGATTCGGCGGTGCGGTAACGAGAGAATTATTCAATATGGGACGTGAGGTTTTGGCAATTGATGTCAATGAAGACCTGGTCCGTGAATACTCTTCTTATTCCACGCACGCGATGATTGCCAATACGACAGATGAAGCGACGGTTAAGGCGCTTGGCATCAAGAACTTTAATTATGTCATCGTCGCGATTGGAGATGATATCCAGGCAAGTATTCTCACAACCTTGATATTAAAAGAGGTGGGGGTGGAGAATGTTTGGGTGAAGGCTCAGAACGAGTATCATCATAAGGTGCTGGAGAAAATCGGGGCCGACCGCATCATCCATCCGGAGAAGGATATGGGCACGCGCATCGCTCAGCATCTCGTCTCACAGCATGTCATTGATTATATCTCACTCACAGAAGAACATAGCATGATGGAGATTAAGGCGACTGAAAAGCTTGCAGGGAAAACGCTGGTTGAGGTTAACATTCGCCAGCGGTACAGCTGCACGGTTGTGGCCATTTGGCGAAACGCTGACTTAATCATAACGCCGCTGCCGGATGAAGTCATCCGAGAGGGGGATATCTTGATGATGATTGGCAAGAAATCAGATCTTAACAAATTTGGAGAAAAAGAATTATAGCTTAGGGGGATGAAGATGAATCAAAGAAAGTGGAAAATGATCAATCTCACACCCCCTCAGGTTCTGGCGCTTGGGTTTGCGCTCGTTATTCTCCTGGGAACCCTGCTTCTTAAGATGCCAATCTCGTCTAAGGCGGAAATCTCCTGGATGGATGCATTCTTCACGGCTGCATCAGCGACGACGGTGACTGGGCTTAGTGTGATTGATATAGGGACAACCCTCTCGGTCTTTGGGGAATGCGTCATGATTGTCATGATCCAAATCGGCGGCCTCGGCTTGATGACCTTTGCCATCTTTACGCTCATCCTTCTTGGGAAGAGAATTGGTCTGAAGGAAAGGCTTATCATGCAAGAATCATTTAACCAAACCTCCATCGGCGGTGTCATCCGCCTCGTGAAAATACTATTCATTTTCACTCTCGCGGTTGAGCTTGCCGGCACCGCTATTCTCTCGCTGAAATGGATTCCGGAATACGGGGCTGTGAGAGGGTTGTTCTATAGCTTGTTTCATTCGGTTTCCGCCTTTAATAATGCAGGTTTTGCCTTGTTTTCGGATAATTTAATTGGGTTTTCGCATGATGGGCTCATCAACTTGGTTATATCCCTTCTTATTATTACCGGCGGCCTCGGGGTTACTGTATTTGTTGATTTATCGAAAAAGCGGAATTTTTAGAACCTGAAGCTCCATTCAAAAATCATGCTAATCGGGACATTGGTGCTGAATGTGTCAGCCATTCTTCTTTTGTTCCTGCTCGAATATTCAAATGAAGCGACGATTGGAGCCGTGCCGTTTGGAGAGAAGTTGTGGGTGTCGTATTTCCAGGGGATTGCCCCGCGTACGGCTGGCTTCAATACAATTGATATCGCCGATATGACAAGCGGATCGCTTTTGCTGATTATGCTGCTCATGTTCATCGGGGCCGGCAGTGCTTCTACCGGATCCGGAATCAAGGTGACAACCTTCGTCGTCATTGTCTGGTCTGTTTTAGGCTATATCCGAGGTCAGAAGAATCCGGTCATGTTTGAACGGACCATTCATCAATCCGTTGTCATCAAATCATTGGCAGTGACCATGATTGGGCTTTTCTTTGTCTTTCTGACAGCTTTCCTGCTGACCATCACGGAGGATGCCCCGATGTCTGTCATCCTCTTTGAGTCATTCTCGGCCTTTGGGACGGTTGGTCTCTCAATGGGATTAACGCCTGACTTATCAGGTGGCGGGCAGCTTTTGATCATTATTCTGATGTTCATCGGTCGTATCGGACCGTTGACATTGGCGTTCTCCTTCGCAAGGTCTAAGGAAACGAAAATTCGCTATCCGGAGGAAGACATTTTTATCGGATGACTCTAGCAGCCAAAGCCATTTGCTTGGCTGTTTTTTTATGTTCGCGGGAAGCTTTTGAAATAAATGATTACCAGGAATCTATAAGGGTATCATACCTATAAAAGTTAAGGGAGGAAATGAAAGGATGAATAACTATAACCGAGAAGAAGTTGAAAAACTGCGTGATTTAATTAAAGATATTGATACAGCAATGCTCACAACAAGCACGCCAGAAGGGCTGATTGCACGCCCGATGATGACGCAGGAAGTCGAATTCGATGGGGACCTCTGGTTCTTCACGATGAAGGATACGGATAAATACCGCGAGATCCTGCATGACAGTGAAGTGAATGTCTCTTATGCAGGTAAATCCTATGTCTCTGTCAGCGGTAAGGTAGAAATCGTTGAGGACGTAGACAAGAAACGCGAGTATTGGAATAAAGCGTATGAGAAGATGCTGGAGACTACGGTTGATGATCCTAACTTAGTCCTGCTGAAGGTGAATGTCAGGTCTGCTGAATATTGGCAAACAGGCAGTGTAACGAAGAATGCCGTTAACCTGTTCAAGAAAATGACGGGCAAGGATGAGAAAGATCCGGCCGACATGAATGAAACGATCAAATTCCAATAAAATACGGGAAAGGGCTTGCTCCAGTTTGGGCAAGCCCTTTTTATGGGCAAAAAAATCCCCTCCTAACCAAGTCAGGAGGGGCCAATGGAATTGAGAGCATCTGCGATTGCTCTTACCTTATATCGGTAAATACTAAAAGACATTTACCTTTTTTTGATGCAGATCCATCGCTAAAAAATGTTCCGCTCCAAAGGCGGCAGCTCCCAATGCAGCCGAATAGACCGATAGATTGGAAAACTTGATCTGTAAGTCCGTTTGGCTGTTCTTGAGGCTTCGTTCCTGTACCGTTGACAAGATGGAATCTGTCAGGAACTCCTTTGCCATGGCAAGACGATTGCCAATGATAATCTTTTCTGGGTTGAATGTATTGGCGATATTCGTGATGCCGATGCCGAGGAAGGTTCCAACCTCATCGAATAGGGGTTTAGCTTCAAGAGCAGACTCGCTTGGGTTCAATAAATCCTCCAGAGAGAGATCATCTTGATCAGGGTGGAGGGCTTTAGCCTTCATCAGCAATGCATGTTCGGACGCGTATAATTCCCAGCAGCCTTTATTCCCGCATGGGCAAGGGAGGCCGTCATACTGGATGGACATATGCCCCATCTCCCCGGATATCCCATTTGCTCCCTTAAAGAGCTGTCCATTCAAGATGAAGCCGGCGCCAATCCCGATACCGGCACTGACATAGACCATATTATCGCAATCCTGGCCTGCACCAAGGGTCTTTTCGGCATAAGCTCCTGCATTCGCTTCATTTTCAATGATGACTGGGATGGAGAAGGCCTTCTCGATTTCCTGGCGAAGCTTCTTATGCTCCCACCCAAGGTTCGGGGCAAGCAAGATATCGCCCTCATTATTGACAATCCCAGGAATCCCGATGCCAATTCCGACAACCCCATAAGGGCTATCAGGAACGGATTTGCGCAGGTCACTGATCATGGAAATCATTTTGGCGACAGCGGCTTGATAATCCTTATTGTCGGTTTTTTGTTTCTCCTTGCGGATGATATCCCCGTCCAAGGTGGCCAAGATACCGAGTATGTAATTGACACCGACATCGATGCCGATGGTATATCCGGCACGGTCATTGAATAAGAGCATGACAGGGCGTCTGCCGCCGCTTGATTCCCCGGGTCCTGATTCCAGGCATAGATTCTCCTCGATCAGTTCACTCACCAGGGAGGAAATTGTTCCTTTGGTCAAACCGAGCATTTGTGATAAGTCAGCACGTGAGATAGGCGCCTTATCGCGTATCGCCTGCAGGATGATTTGTTTATTGTTCAGTTTGACAACTTGCTGATTCCATTTCATCGTTTCCTCTCCTTTGTTTCTCGCTATTAATAGTTATACCATAGGAATGATCTTTTTAGAAACTTAGTTTATTCGTTAGACAAACAAAGTTAGTCGTGCTACAATTTTCCTGTAAGTTGTAAACGATTACATATAAGGTCAAGGAGGAAGAAAGATGAGCTATTTTTCAAATGTGCAGTCAATTCAGTATGAAGGGCCAAACAGCCAGAATGAGTTTTCGTTCCGATATTATAATCCGAAAGAGCAAGTGAATGGACAGTCGATGGAAGAGCTGCTCCGTTTCGCGGTGTCATATTGGCATACTTTTACCGCAGAAGGTACAGATCCATTCGGTCAAGGCACGATGCTAAGGCCATATAACCATTTATCCGGATTGGATCTTGCGAAGGCGCGCGTGGAGGCTTCATTTGAATTCTACGAAAAATTGCAAGTCCCATTCTTTTGTTTCCACGATGTAGATATTGCTCCAGAAGGAACGAGCCTTGCGGAGACAAATAAAAATCTTGATGCCATTGTGGCGATGATTAAGGATTATATGAAAACAAGCAAAACAAAGCTTCTATGGAACACGGCTAATATGTTCTCCCATCCGCGCTGGGTGCACGGTGCAGCCACCAGCCCGAATGCGGATGTGTTTGCCTATGCAGCAGCTAAGGTTAAAAAAGGCCTTGAGGTCGGTAAAGAGCTTGGTGCACAGAACTATGTGTTCTGGGGCGGACGTGAAGGCTATGAGACATTATTGAACACAGATATGAAGCTTGAACTGGATAATTTGGCTCGCCTTTTCCACATGGCAGTTGATTACGCAAAGGAAATTGGCTTTGATGCCCAGTTCCTGATTGAACCAAAACCGAAGGAGCCGACCAAGCACCAATATGATTATGATGTCGCGACATCTCTATCATTCTTGCAAGCGTATGACTTGGCAGATTCCTTTAAGTTTAATATAGAAGCGAACCATGCAACGCTTGCCGGACATACATTTGAGCATGAATTACGCGTTGCGCGCATTCATGGCATGCTCGGTTCGGTCGACGCGAACCAGGGTGACCCGCTCCTTGGCTGGGATACGGATGAATTCCCGACAGACTTATACTCTACGACATTAGCTATGTATGAAATCATCAAGAACGGCGGACTTGGAAGGGGAGGCTTGAACTTCGATGCGAAAGTGAGAAGGGGCTCCTTTAATCCAGAAGACTTGTTCCACGCCCATATCGCCGGCATGGACAGCTTTGCGATTGGCGCAAAGGTTGCCCAGAAATTAATCGATGATAAGGTACTGGAGAATTTCGTAGACAATCGCTATAGCAGCTTCAAGGAGGGGATTGGCCTTGAAATCGTTGAAGGGAAAGCTGATTTGAAATCCTTGGAGCAATATGCGCTTGGCCTTGGGGAGATTGCCAATCAGTCTGGAAGGCAAGAACAATTACGGGCAATCGTCAATTCATATCTGCTCGATATTCTTCGTTAGGCAGGAAGGAGCCAATAGGATGAAATATGTGATTGGAATTGACTTAGGAACGAGTTCGGTCAAGGCGTTGCTTATGAATGAGCTGGGAGAGGCATGCGGTGAGGCATCGAAGTCTTATCCTCTCATTCATAAGCAAGCGGGCTACAGCGAGCAAGCGCCAGAGGACTGGGTGAAGCAAACGACAGAGGTGCTGAAGGAGCTAATCGCACGATTTGAAGGAAATGCGGAGGATATCGTCGGTATCAGCTTCTCCGGTCAGATGCATGGACTTGTTCTCTTAGATGAGGACCATGAAGTATTACGCCCGGCCATCCTCTGGAATGATACAAGAACAACTCGGCAATGCGAGGAAATTTATGAGACAGCAGGCAAGGAGCGCATCCTCTCCATTACGAAAAATCCTGCCTTAGAGGGGTTCACTTTGCCAAAGCTTCTCTGGGTGAAGGAGCATGAACGAGAGATGTTTGAAAAGGCGGCAGTATTTATGCTGCCGAAGGATTATGTGCGCTTCAAGATGACCGGTGCGATCCACAGCGAATATTCCGATGTGGCAGGAACTCTCCTCCTGGATGTTCCGAACAAGAAGTGGAGCAAAGAGATTTGCGAAATATTCGGGATCAAGGAAAGCCTCTGCCCGCCCCTGCTTGAGTCACATGGATTTGCCGGAACGCTGACGGCAGAGTTTGCAGGAAGCACTGGTCTTTCCGCAGAAACGAAGGTATTTGCCGGGGGAGCGGATAATGCTTGCGGCGCGATTGGAGCCAATATCCTAAAAGAAGGCGCGACCCTATGCAGCATTGGCACCTCAGGGGTCATTCTCTCCTATGAGGCAGAGAAAAATCTTGATTTCGGGGGAGCCGTGCATTATTTCAACCATGGGAAAGAAGATGCCTTCTACACGATGGGGGTTACGCTTTCAGCGGGCCACTCGCTCAGCTGGTTTAAGGAACAGTTTGCAAAAGAGGAAACAATGGAGCAATTGCTTGCCGGGGTAGAGGATATACCACCAGGTGCGAACGGTCTCCTCTTTGCCCCTTATCTGTCCGGCGAACGCACGCCCCATCCAGATGCGAAGATACGCGCAAGCTTCATCGGGGTGGATGCGACTCATACGAGAGCTCATTTCGCCCGGGCTGTCATGGAGGGCATCACCTTCTCTCTCAATGAAACCATTGAGATCTTCCGGGATAAGGGAAAGCAGATTGATACGATTGTCTCGATTGGCGGCGGTGCGAAGAATCAGGCGTGGCTTCAAATGCAGGCTGATATCTTCTCTGCCCGCATAGTGACATTGAATAGAGAGCAAGGGCCGGCTCTCGGAGCGGCCATGCTTGCGGCCTATGGCGCCGGCTTATTTGCTAGCTTGGAAGAATGCGCCAACGTGTTCACCTCCTATAAGGATGAATATGTGCCAAATCCAGAGAATGTGGAGTACTACCGCAAGCTTTATGCACTTTATCAGAAGGTTTATCCGCAAACGAGAGGAATATGTGAGGGTTTGATGGAATTTCGTTAAAGGTAGATGGATGATGATAACGGGTCGTAGACAGCAGAGAACCCTATCAAAGCAGAATTAGCCTGCTTTGATGGAGTTCTCTTTTTTATATGCTCCAATCTAACAATTTGAACAGATAGGA
>CAJGCH010000147.1 GCA_904501845.1 uncultured Bacillaceae bacterium
AAGAGTTGAAAAAACAGCAAAAATACCAGTTGAATGCCAATCATTTTTTTGATAATCCGCTCTACCGCCTCCATGGCCGCACCCCTTTAGGATAAGTGTATCCATAGGATATTAAGTTTAATCCAGCGGCCATGCTTCCACCTTGTCACAAGCTTCCGTTATCTTTTCTGATTCAGCAGATTAAAGCCAGATCATAAAGGCTTAATGATCTCCAACATGAAATTTGTCTTATCAATAATGAGACATAAAGCCGGGACTCATACATCCCGGCTCATATTAGTTCTGTTTATTTATGAAACGTTATTATATACCTTGGAGGCTTCGTGCATTTTTTCCACTTTCTCTTCCTTGCCATTTTCTGCGTTGATGTAAATGCGATATGTGTCATTTCCAATCGTGCCCATAAACTCATAGCATAGCACATCTTCATAAAGGTCATTAGTGAGCATGGAGAGCTTTTGGTCCATGATTTTCACTTTAGGGTTGATTGATTTCCTTGCTTCTTCTTCACTAATTTTAGGCTTGTCAATCGTCCGTTCCTTATGATTTTGCAAATAATCTTCTGCAACCAGACCAACTATGGAACCATCATCAAGGCCAACCTTGATTTTGATGGCTTCTTCATAGACCGGTACAGTATTTAATTCTGTCACAAAGGTATAAACCCCTACATTCTGATATTGCGTGCTCTCAAACAGGCCTATGTTTTTATAGCCCATTTTCTTCAGATAGCTTTCAGCCTTCTTGAACCCATCATTTAAGCTGATTTTAGCTTTTCCAACAGCACGATCATTGATGATGTAAATTGGGTAACCGCCCTTTTTCGTTAAATCAACATCAACATTCTCTCCATCACGGACATTCATGCTTACATGATAGAAATCATAGTTGGATCCATCTTTATTTTCCGTTACCTTAACCGATTTTACATTCTTAACATTGGCATATTCCTTCGCATGCTTAATGGCCTCTTTACGTGTGATAGCTTTATCATTTATATGTTCATAGGTGATTTTCTTTGGAGATGATGTGAAGGCTGTCCCATAGTCTTCTTTCTGGCCATAGGATTTTGCGTTTTTCTCAATCGTCTTCAAGCCATCAATCACTTGATTATCCTGCGGTTCATCACCTTGTGCCTGCGCAAGTACCATCTCAACATCAGTCCATTTCAGATTATTGGACATTATCTCGCTTTGAACCTTACGAAGCTCTCCTTGAATTTCGGAAGAATTCTTATACAAGCCTTCGAGCGTCTTATATTCCTGGTCTGTAAGAGGAGATTTATCAAGGTCGCGGACTGATGTTTGATAAGCAAAATCACCAATCTTCGTTAAAAATGCTTCCGTCTCATGAAACGGCATCAATGTAAGAGGCAGCTGTCCTACACTGCCATGAGCCGTGTTTGTGATCCGCCACACATCTACCAGTGCCGGTGATAAAGACGTGCGGGAATTCATGGCTAATGTCGTCCCAATCTTATCATTCAAAACATCCATTTCATATGCAAGATCATTGAATGCACGCTGGTACGTATTCTCTGCATTAATCAATAAAGCGTCTTTTTCCTGCTTTTGGGTGTACCCCCAATAGGCTGTCCCTGCCAGACCGATTGCCAATACTCCGATCAGTATATTTCTAATCAATTTACTCACCCCTTAACGGCAGAAAATATGCTTGCCGATTTGTTTTATTTGCGGTCTTGACCATATCCAAGAACTTGTAGCGGTTTCTGGATTAAAGTAATATTCTGCTTCACCTGTTGGATCCCATCCGTTCATCGCATCCATGACCGCTTGCTTAGCCCTTTCATTTGGCGTCAGCCAAATCTGCCCATCTGCCACGGCTGTGAAAGCACCCGGCTGGAAAATGACTCCGGATACCGTGTTCGGGAAAGACGCACTTTGAACACGGTTCAAGATGACAGCCGCTACTGCAACTTGCCCTTCATACGGCTCCCCGCGCGCTTCTCCATAAACCGCATTGGCCATTAGGTTTATATCACTTTCCGAGAAACCTGACGGGATATTAGCCGCTGTTCCGCTTGTAGATGTGGCTGTGCCGGAAGTCGTGTTTTTGTTCGCTGATGTATTCTTCTTGGATGAGCCTCCTGTTGCTGATTTCTTGACCTGATTCTCAATTGGCACACCTTGATAATAAGTGAAGGTGTTGCCTGCATTAATTTGCTGATGAACCCATGATTTATTGAAATTGGAGGCTTTCGTCAATTTTTGCTTTGTCGTCTCTCCAGCCAATCCATCAATCGGCAGCCCATAGCTTTCCTGAAAGTTACGGAGCGCCCAATAAGTGCCCCAGCCAAACACGCCGTCTATTTGCCCATGATAATACCCTATGTTCTGCAAACGCGCCTGCAGCTCAATTACATCATCACCGGTCGCTCCCTTTTGAATGACCTGGTTTGAGAATGCAGATACATCTTCGTTATAGATTGGCTGCAATGCTAGGATGACACCAATCAATAGGCAGGAAAATAATTTTCTTGCTAACCCTTTCATATTATGCCCTCCTGAAATAGTAATGACAGTAAGGGTAGTTTTTGCAATCACATATAAAATATACAAATGTACCCAAAAACAAAAAAACTCTCCATTCAAAAATGAATGAAGAGTTCCTTTTCTATAAAATTTCATAGGTCTGCTTAAAAGCCTTTTCTGTGAGAATACGGGCTTTTTTCACCTTCCATAACCCAAGTCCCCAAAGGAAGAACATGAACGGAATCAAGTACACATACCAATTAACTTCCATCAATAGAATGTAATTAAATAATCCATGCAAGAGGAATGGTATGATAAGGGCAATAATCAAGTATTTCAGGCGCTTTTCCTTAGAGAATTTTGCCTTCCCGAAATAGAAGCCCATAATCACGCCAAACAGCCCGTGGCTTGATACCGGGAATAAGGCTCTGCCCCATGCATATTCAACCCCGTTAGAGAATAAATAAAGAATGTTCTCAAAGGTCGCAAATCCCAGTGAGATTGCTACCCCGTAGACGATTCCGTCATATGGCTCATCAAATTCAACATGCCCAAATATTAGCAAAAGAAAAATCGCCCATTTTAACGTCTCCTCAAGAAATCCCTTGGCAAAGAAAGTATCTAGCCAAGTAGCTTGAAACAAACCTTCGAAATCCATGACATATTGAAGAAACATGACAGGAATAACGATTAGGGCACCGTATATAAAAGCCTTCAGCACTACCGATATAGGCTCTGTGTTATATTGGTCCTTTAAATAGAAATAGATAAGCAGGGCTAAACCCGGAGCAACCCCTGCGGTTATTATATTTAACATGGCATACTCCTTCCTCTCCCGTACTTACCCTCTATCCTACCATGCGCAAAATAAAAATACATCAAATTAAGACATAATTTGAGACATAAGTCACAGGGTAAATGCATGTTCAATGTCACTTTTACCATTTGCCAATAAGACGGCCAGCTTAATTCTCGCCTTCTTGCTGTCATAATCCTCCTCGAGGATAACACCTCTCCTGCGCAAATCATGGGCACTGCCTAAATAGCCGTAAGCAGGGTACACCTTGCCCTCCTCAGCGCTCGTTGTCATGATAATCTTTACCCCCTGGCCAAGGGCGTTCTGAATCGAATCAAGCATATAAGGAGTCACCTGCCCCCTGCCTACGCCTTCAAGGATAATGCCTTGTGCGCCATTATGTACAGCCGCATCGATGAATATTCCATCAGAACCTGTGTAGCATTTGATAATATCTACCCTTGGAATCTTATTCCCGTCTATCTCATAAGATTCATGATAAATGGGCTTTTGGTACACACTGACCACATCATTATCAATGATCCCTAAGTATCCGTACCCGAAAGATTCAAACCCCTGCAGATTAGAGGCATGCACTTTCTTAACATATCGCGCGGAATAAATGCGCTCGTTGAACACGACAAGCACACCAACATCATTTAGCAATTCATTTGCAGCAACGAAAATCGAGTTGCGCAGATTCGAATAGACATCTGTTCCCAGTTCTTGGGGAGAACGCTGAGATCCCGTAACCACGATAGGACGAGAATCACTTATTGTCAGGTCCAGAAAATAGGCCGTTTCTTCAAGAGAGTCGGTCCCATGAGTAACGACAACTCCTGCGACACTACTATCTTCAAGCTCTTTTTCAATCGCCTCTTTAATGGCTGTCATCAAATCAAAATTGATATGCATAGAAGGCTTGCGGAACAAATCAATCACCTTAATATCGAATTCATCCGGCAATTGGCACAGCGACGCTAGCTCATCTCCGCTCAATGCTCCTGAATCCAAAAGACCTTTGGTCATTTCCTTACTGGCAATCGTACCGCCAGTAGTAATTAATGAAATTTTCTTCATACATACACCTCTATCACAGTCATTCGTTTATGACTGTTTCTCTTCTTTTTCTGCGATTGAACGCGCAATTCTGCTCCCATGGAAACGGCCATTCTCTATGAAGATCTCATTCGCATTTCTTCCTGCCGCAATAACGCCGGCAATGTACAAATGCTCCACATTGGTCTCCATCGTCTCTTCATTAATGACGGGCTTTCCGCTCTCCTCATCATAATGTACCCCACACTCTTTCAGGAAATCAAAGTCAGGATGGTAGCCAATCATAGCAAACACGTAATCATTTTTAATTTCAATTTTCTTCCCGTCTTGTTCATATATGACTGATTCCGGCTTGATTTCTCGCACATGCGCGTTAAATTCCATTTTGACCTTACCGTGGCGGACGAGAGATTCAAATTCAGGCAATATCCACGGCTTAATACTAGCCGAGTATGATGATCCCCGGTAAATAACAGTCACTCTCGCACCTGCCATCGCCAGCTCCATGGCTGCATCAACACTTGAATTCTTGCCGCCGATAACCACCACATCCTGATTGTGATAAGGATGCCCTTCTTTAAAATAATGGAAGACCTTATCGAGGTCCTCTCCAGGAACATCGAGCCTGTTCGGCTGATCATAATAACCTGTCGCAAGGACGACATATGGTGTTTCATACTCTCCTTTTGTTGTGGACACTACGAAAAGACCATCCTCCCTTTTAACCGCGGAGAGCACTCTTTCATATGTATTGACACGGAGCTCCTTCCGTTTTGCCACTTCACGATAATATGTCAAGGCTTGCAAACGGACAGGTTTGCGGTTTTCCGTTATAAATGCGACATCTCCTATTTCCAGCTTTTCGCTCGTTGAAAAGAACGTCTGATGAGTAGGGTAGTGATAAATAGCATTTACGATGTTGCCTTTCTCGATGATCAATGGGTTCTTCCCGATTTCTTGAAGGCTGATCGCCGCCTGCATCCCGCAAGGACCTCCACCGATTATAATTGCCTCTTCAAATGCCATCTATTTGTCCTCCTTTAAATAACCTGACTACGGGCACATGCCAAATACAACATGGCCGATTTCATTAATTGCCATTTTAGAATAACACTTCTATTATATTAACCCATAACAAGCATACAAAAAAGCTTTCCATCAGCAGACGGAAAACTTTTCTTGTTAGTATTCTATTAAATCCATCCTCTAAACCGGGAAGCCTCAGCCATTTTACGTACACCAATCATATAGGCAGCCAATCTCATGTCCACCTTACGCGTATTGGCAGTATCATAAATATTATTAAAGGAGCGGACCATCACTCTCTCTAATTTCTCTTCGACCTCTTCCTCAGTCCAATAATAGCCTTGATTGTTCTGTACCCATTCAAAGTAGGAAACCGTCACTCCACCCGCTGATGCCAATACATCAGGAACAAGCAAAATACCGCGCTCAGTCAAGATTTTTGTGCCCTCAATAGTGGTCGGTCCATTAGCTGCTTCTACTACAATCTTCGCCTTAATGTTATAGGCGTTTTCATCCGTGATTTGGTTTTCTATCGCCGCAGGGACGAGCACATCGCAATCAAGCTCCAGCAATTCTTTATTCGTGATTGTATTCTGAAAAAGATTCGTCACTGTACCGAAGCTGTCGCGCCTGTCTAACAGATAATCAATATCCAGCCCGTCAGGATCATGCAGTGCACCTTGGGCATCAGAGATTCCGATGACCTTTGCACCGGCGTCATGCATAAATTTCGCCAGGAAACTTCCCGCATTTCCGAAGCCTTGCACAACAACCCTGGCTCCTTTTATATCGATTCCGCGCTTCTTCGCCGCTTCTCGTATACATATGGTTACACCCTTAGCGGTAGCGGTTTCACGTCCGTGAGATCCTCCGAGCACTAATGGTTTTCCTGTAATGAATCCCGGGGAATTGAATTCATCCATCCGGCTATACTCATCCATCATCCATGCCATAATCTGCGAATTCGTGAAAACATCCGGCGCCGGAATATCTTTTGTTGGCCCTACGACTTGACTGATTGCGCGAACATACCCGCGGCTTAGTCTTTCCAATTCGCGGAATGACATATTTCTAGGGTCACAGATGATGCCGCCTTTAGCTCCTCCATATGGCAAGTCCACAATACCGCACTTCAAACTCATCCAAATCGATAAAGCCTTAATCTCTTTCTCCGTGACATTCGGATGGAATCTGATTCCGCCCTTTGTTGGCCCAACGGCATCATTATGCTGAGCTCTGAAGCCAGTAAATATCTTTACTGAACCATCATCCATTTTTACTGGTATCTTCACGGTAAGCATCCGTAATGGCTCTTTTAGCAGTTCATATACTTCTTCAGGATATCCGAGTTTATCCAATGCCTTGTGAATGACAGTTTGTGTGGATTTCAATACATCCAATCTGTCTTCATTGGTTTGGTGGTCGGCTGACATTCTTAGTACCTCCTAGAGATGAATAATTATCTATTTTTATCTGGACAAATCTATATTTCAATATCCATCTGTATTGGATTGCACAATTATCCAGCTTTCATATAACTGCTTTAACTCTAAGAAAATACGAGTCTAAAATTATATAAAAATAAAAAAAGGCTGTTTTGCACAAAAAATCGAACATACAGACTTGTCTCACTTCTCATTCAATTACAGTATACTCAAATGTCTATAAGAAGTGCAAGAAGACTGTCTCCCTCATTCTAACATTCTTTTCAGACAGTTCCACCAATATTTAGAAATAAGCACCTCATGAATGCCCCCCCAAAAAACAGCCATCCCCGCTCTCCTATTCCCGAGTAAAAAAGAGGCTGGGATATAACTTATAAACGATCCTGAAAGACGAACGATATCTAAATAAATCTTATTAGACCTTGTACTTACTCATTGAGTTACGCTGGTGAACAAGTTCGTTCCATGACGCTACAGCCACTCGCTTTCCGCGGGGAGGAAGCAGAGCCTCCTCGGGCTGCGCCTGCGGGGCCTCATCCTTTCCGATCCGCAGGAGTCGAGTAGCCACAGCGAAATTCCACTGGTTATGAACAATGATATACAAAAT
>CAJGCH010000148.1 GCA_904501845.1 uncultured Bacillaceae bacterium
CTTTGAATTTTATCGGTTCATATGCGGTTTGACAATCTGTACATTCAAATGGTTCAATCATCCCTTTCCCCCTTATTTAAACGTCCTTAAAACATATAATTGGAAAATCTGTTATAATAAACATATGAAAGAAACGAGGAAAACATTATAGGAGGTGATGTAATATTATTGCCTATCATGGAACGACCAAAAATAATCATGAAAGTATTATGGACAATGGGCTTGATCTCAACACGAATTTCCATTACGGAAAACAAAACGGTGATGCCATTTATGCGACCACAAGAAAGACATTGGCGCAAAAATTCGGAAATAGTATTATTTCATTCAAGGTGGATACGAATGAATTTCTCCACGTCACACATGAGGAATATCAGCAGTTATATAACTCTGTAGCAAGTGATATCATTTATCCGCATCAGACGATCAAAGCATATATGTACGATGCGTTATATGAAAAGATTCATAATCTGAATCAAAATAATCGCGCATTCATGAAAAAATATATACGGGATTTGGAATATAATATTGGAAATATACTGCAAGAACTAGTAATGAAACAGGACTATAAAGGAATTGTCATCAGCCATAATGACCATCTGGGCTATTACGAGGAAATCACTATTTATGACTTAAGATGTATCAAGTATCTATCATGATATTTGGGGGCTTTGGCACCCGCACAGACTATACCCTTCCAAACATCTTCCTCTTCGCACTTAATCCGATCCTTAGCAAGCTCTATATGTTCCCCTAATAAACAACTTCCATATGTACTGCATATCCGCCTTTTTGGCGGAACTTCCTCCTAAATCAGACAGCTGTTTAACAGCACCTCCAATCACCAATTTATCTTTTCAATTTGTATCAATAAAGCCCTTTCCTGCTCCGCCTTCAAACTATTTAATAATCATTTTTCGAATGAGATGGCGAGTCAGTGGAATATTAAACAAAAGGGGAGGTGAATGACCTGAAAGTGAAACCGCCTATATGGATAAGGCTCATCTCATCGCTGGCTGTTATTCTCATCAATCTCTTGGCTCTGCCGATTGCCATCTATCTTCTTTTCGCATTTGATTCTGGAAGCATTATCTCCAATGCGGATATCACTTTATCAAGCAGTTTTCTTGTCGCATGCAATATCCTCAGCGTCCAGCTCCTTATCGCTAATAGAAACCGCCCCCAGTATCATTATGCTGGATTAGTACTCGTATTATTGCAATTGATTTCTTGCTTGCTATATATGAACCTGTTTACGTTGACGGCTTATATGCTTTTTGCGGCAACGATTATTCTATCTTCGATCCTTTTGGTTAATTCAAAATAAAGACCCAGCTCTCATCTGAAAGCTGGGTCTTTCGTTACCATTATTGGATAGCTTCAATGATTTCGTTGATTTTCTTTGCACCGAAAATAACGTCTTGATCATTGATAATCATGGCAGGGACACTCATGACTTTGTATTTTGTTTTCAATTCAGGGAATTGGCTGATATCGACCATTTCCGCTTCAACATGCTTATTCATAATGGCGATTCTTTGAGCGCCGACCACCACATCTGGGCAATAATGGCAGGCCAGAGACACCATGACCTTAATATTCACATTTTTATCAATTGCCTTAATGGACTCAGCGATATCTGCATCTATCGCTTGGCCAGGACCAGCCAGATTATAGATGGCCAGAATGAAGGAATTCAATTCATGGCCTCCAGGCACCCCATGGAATTTAACGCCGCTATATTCGCCGCTGTGGTTCAATAAGGCAACAACCGGATATTTATCGGCATGGATCATTTCTTCCACTTCCGCGTTTTCACCCTTCTTATGAAGCTCTAGGTGAACCTTATCACCAAGTTCAGCAATTTCAGCTAGAAAATCACGCAGCTCAACAGATTTTGGCATGCTTTCATCCACGATGGATACAAGCGTCACGTCTTTTTCCATCCGTTCGAAAATACCTTTTAATTGACCGCGGATAGCGTCATTCAAGAGTGATTTTGAGCCATTAGCGGAAGCTTCTTTAGCTTCTTCTTTCTTAGCAGGCTTTTCTTCTTCCGGTTCATCGACAATGCCTAGACGCTCTTTTTCTTCAGCGACATATTTCTGAACGTCTGTGCCGGCGATTGCTCCATCCGCAACAGCTGTAATGACTTGGCGCAAGGATTTCGGACGAAGGTCACCAACCGCATAGACTCCCTTGACATTTGTACGCATCTCTTCATCTGTCACAATATACCCGCGTTCGTCCATCTCAACGATTCCTTTAAATAATTCCGTCTTCGGGGTATAGCCGACAAACACGAATACACCGAATGTGCCATCCTTCTCATTCGCTTCGTATTCCCATTCCTCATTTGTGACATTATTAATGAAACGGGCGCGCTGGATCATGCCTTCGCCTGAGACCTCGAGCAGCTCCGTGTTAAATTTCACTTCGATTTGGTCATGGGCCAGAACTTTATCCGCAATTGACGGAGCGCATGTAAATTCAGGCTCACGTGCAATCACCGTTACTTTGCTTGCAAAGCGTGTTAAGTAAATCGCTTCTTCTGCAGCGGCAAAACCTGCCCCAATGACGAATACCTCTAAATCTTGGAAGAATTCCCCGTCACAAGTGGAGCAATAAGCCACTCCTCGTCCTGTAAATTCAGCTTCGCCCGGGAAGCCAAGCTTACGAGGACCAGCACCTGTCGCGATAATGATTGCGCGTGCTTCAAATTCGCCATTTATCGTTTTCACTTTTTTTACGTCGCCATCAAAGTCAACGCCAATAACGTCGGTTTTGACAAACTCAGCGCCAAAGTCCTCACATTGGAGCTTCATTTCCTCTGTTAGGGCTGGACCAGTTGTTTTTCTGACACCAGGATAGTTGACGATTTCATTTGTTGTAGCTGCTTGTCCGCCAGTTGTTCCTTTTTCAATGATCAAGGTTTTTAATTTTCCGCGCCCGGCATATACACCTGCTGATAATCCGGCAGGTCCTCCGCCGATGATAATTAAGTCATATATTTTCTTCGTCATCCATTCTCACCTTACTCTTTTGTATTGAAAAGAGGCACCTAGTATTTAGAGCGCCTCTTCGTTTTCTCTCTAGCGTATATGATTAGATTTTGCCGATTAAGTCTAAGCTTGGTTCAAGTGTTTCTTCACCTGGTGTCCATTTAGCCGGGCATACTTTATCGCCGTGTTCTGCGACGAATTGAGCAGCCTGCACTTTACGGACAGTTTCTTCAGCTGTACGGCCGATGCCAAGGTCATGGATTTCATATGCCTTGATTTCGCCTTCTGGGTTCACGATGAATGTTCCGCGAAGCGCTTGTCCTGCTTCTTCAATTAACACTTCGAATTGGCGAGATAATACGTGTGCCGGGTCAGCTAGCATTGGATATTTGATTTTTCCGATTGTATCTGTCGCATCCGCCCATGCCTTATGTACGAAATGGGAGTCAGTAGAAACAGAATATACTTCACAGTTGATTTCTTGAAGCTTCGCATAGTTATCTTGAAGGTCTGCTAATTCTGTAGGGCAAACAAATGTGAAATCTGCTGGATAGAAGAAGAAGATTGACCATTTTCCTTTTACATCCTCAAGTGTAACTTCTTTAAAATCACCATCATGGTAAGCTTGTACGCTGAAATCTTCTAATTTCTTGTTAATTAATGACATGTTGCATTTCCTCCTGTTGCATCTATCGATTGATTCTTATTTGTAACTTAATACTATTTTATAATAATTATTATGAAATAGTTTGTCAATCGTTTTTTATAATAATTATTGATAAAACTAATAATAATCCTCAATAGACTTCGCTTAATGATAATACAATAAATTATACAAACATAATTATTACCTTACTTTATCACTTCTAATCTGCCCAATCATCTGCAGTAATATGTCGTATTCTTCATTTGATAATGTTTCGAGCTGATCAATCTTATTCTTCACGAATTCCTTATCATTATCCTTGGCTTTTCCTTTAACAAGATAAGTGGCTACCGTACCGGTAACCATCCCAATACAACCGATTCCAAAAAACATGAGGAAAACGGCGATTATCCTCCCACCGGGTGTCACGGGTGCAATATCTCCGTATCCGACTGTCGTCGTGGTGACTATCGCCCACCATATCCCCTCAGCGAAAGTGGTTATACCTTCCTCAAGATAGGTGATGGGAATCGCGGATATCATGATTACGACACCGGTTATTTTCAACATCTTACTCAAACCGTTTGTCGTCAAAATACCAAACAGTTCAGGGAAATAGGTACGGAATACCTTCATCAGAACAACAAGGCGAAATAATCTGATAATCATAGCCCCTTGGAAAATGCCGTTGATTGGAATCAGCGAAATGAGCTCGTATGGATGCTTCTTCAAGTAGCTCCATTTATCTTTTGATTGAAAAAATTCAATCGATATAACGGCTAGAAATATCACCCAAATCAACCGGCTGATCCAAATAAAATGATGATGGCTATCCAAAAGTAAAAATAGCGAAATGAATGCCAAAATGACCAAAAAAAGATCTTTTATGTATGTGTTCGTTTCCTGTTTCATTGCACACCTCCTTTCCTTAGCGTATAAAAACCTTCCTTTGCATGACAATGGGAATTGTATGCATGACCAATAAAAAAAGCCATCCCCGGCACTGTGAAGCCGAAGGATGGCAGTATATTCTTATAACTCTTTCTCCATATATAGGCGGTGCTCTCCCTCACCGAATTCATGCTGGCGATATTCCACTTTGTTAAAGCCGCATTTCTCATATAGTTTGACTGCTGCCAGATTGCTCTCACTTACCGTTAGAGTGACCTTTTTAAAGCCATCCTTGCGCAGCTCATCAAGCACTTCCGTAAGAAATGAAAAGCCAAGGCCTTTGCCGCTTTGGTCGGAACGGACATAATAACCGAAGATATAAACCTTCTCAGGGTTGGCGAAATCACGCAAGCATTCACAGACCGCTACCGGACGTTCGTCCCCGATCTTACGGTACCATATAAGCTTTCCATACCTTGCAATCGGAACCAATGTCTGTTCATCCACAGCCCCAAGTCCCGGAAAGGCATCAATTTCTAATTCAATCATCATTTGTTGCTGCTTTGGCGTCAATTGACGCGGGATTTCAAGATAATATTCACCATGAGCAAAAGTCATGCAGTCCCCCTCTTTTCTATTTAAATGACTAATCGGCCATAATCCTCTCGGGATATTCCGAAACGGCAAATGACTGATTTTATTTGTGGCAACACCTGGCGCATCTACGTAAACGACCTTACTGATTAGCGGGTCAAAGGCTGCGCGAAAATGGTTCTTTGCCTTCAGCACTAAATAGCGGTATGCCTTAGGCTCAATCCCGATATGCCGAAACAGCTGCGGATCATTGGCCGAAAGCGGCCGCCCGATAACGAGAAAATCTGTGTCTTTCGAACGGATGAAGGCAGCACCATTGGCATCCACCCGGAGCCCATGGTTAAAGGGACCGCTATTGTAAAATATGCCGTCTGAGATCGCCAAGACCTCTGCTTCCATATCGATCGGCTCCCCGAATTCTGGATACGTCTTACCGCCTAGGGCAAGCTGAACTCGGGCTCCTGGTCCTGCTTGCCGGCATATTTCCAATGCCTCCGTGTCGGCGATAGGACCGATAAGCACATCCTTTAGCCCGGCCTTCAAGAAGGCTTCGATGAGCAAGGTTGTATCCCCGCTCCCACAGCTTAATGGATTATCCGCTATATCTGCAAGCACGACCGGTTTCTTTTCTTCGAGCTGAGCAATGATCTTGATCCCTTCACTTATTGAAGGCAGTTCAACTAGGAACTCATGACGAATCTCCCAATAATAATCACTGATACTCTTTGCCACTGTCTGTGCCCGCTCCAATGTCTTTGCGACCACCAAAACGGACGCCCCTGCGTCAGCTACGTCCCCATAGGGAAAACCGCCAAAAACGGAAACAGATAATATGTCTGCTTCCTTCTCATATTGTTCAGCGATTGTCATCATCCGCTGCATCGGTCCCTCTTGTGTCCTCATATTAACAGACGGCAGAAGCATGGGCAGCTTTATGCAGGCGGCTTCATACCGTACTTCTTCGCTCAGGTGGAGCATGATGGCAGACGCAGCCCTTCTTCCTTGCTCATACATATCTATATGCGGATATGTTTTAAAGCCAAAATGATAAGGGGACCAATCAGTCATCAATGGACTAATATTGGCATGCATATCAAGTGTCGTCGCAAGCGGGACACTCCTTCCTATTTCTCTCCTGATTTCCTCTATCAGGCTCATCTCCGCGTTAATGACCCCTTCGGCGACCATTGCTCCATGGAGGGCAAGCAAGAGCCCGTCAAGTTTTCCAGCACTTCTCAGCTCCTTGATGAGCCCGGACACCAGTTGCTGATAAGTCTCCTTGGCAACCACACCTGAAGGGATGGCAGCAGCACATTGAAGAGGGATGATGATAAATCGCTCATCCCCCATTAATTCATCAATGAAGCCGCCAACCTCTGTCTTTGTCCCTGTATACACATCCAGGATTTCCTGCCCGGCAAAAAAACCTTCCCTTATGAAATCCTCCATGGTTGTTTTTTCTTTAACGAAGCTATGGGACTCATGATAAAAAAAGGCAACACCTATCCTCCACTTCTCCATCGATAAGCCCCCTTCCTTTAATAAGATACATAAATCGATTTCCACTCCGTCATGCTATCGAGCGCGTGGTGAGAAACTTCACGCGACCCGTTACCAGATTGCTTTAATCCTCCGAAAGGAACACCAATCTCTGCATTTGCCGTTCCGTTATTGATGTATACCAGTCCAGATTCAATGTCCCTGGCACCGCAATTGGCATAATGAAGACTTTCGGTAAACAAGGAAGTGGATAGGCCATAAACCGTTTGATTGTTGATTTTGATGGCTTCTTCATAATCCTTCGCCTCTATCACAGCCAAAACCGGACCAAAAATCTCTTCGTTTGCGACTTTTTGATCTGGTGAGACATTACTCAAGACAGTCGGTTCATAAAAATAGCCGCCGTTTTCAGCAACGGCTTTACCTCCGCATTCTATCCTAGCGCCATCAGCCAATGCTTCATTGACATAGGAATGGACAATATTTAGCTGCTGCTCATTCACTAATGGTCCGATATCGACCCCGGATTTCATGCCATCGCCAATCTTCAATCTCTTTGTTCTTTCGACAATCAAGTCAAGAAGCGCCTGCTTCACCTCTTTTTCAACGATTA
>CAJGCH010000149.1 GCA_904501845.1 uncultured Bacillaceae bacterium
GATGATGACAGCCAAATATACCCCTAAAACCCGCGAACAAAATGAGGCTGGGACATAAGTATTTCAGCCAATAATAAACCCGAACTATTAGATGATATTTTAATTAATATATCGTCTAATAATCCAGGTTTTTAGCTGTTTTCAATAGATTTATTCATTTGTACTAGTGGAATTTCGCTGTGGCTACTCGACTCCTGCGGGAAATAGAGGAAAGGCTGAGACCCCGCAGGCGCAGCCGAGGAGGCTCTGCTTCCTCCCCGCGGAAAGCGAGTGGCTGTAGCGCAATGGAACGAACTTGTTCTTCCAACGTAACTAATGAGTAAGAAACAAAGTCTATTAAGATTTATTTAGATATCGTTCATCTTTCAGGATAGTTTATAAGTTATGTCCCCAGCCTCATTTTGTCTACAGTCTGAGACCAGCCTGCGGCTGGTCTTTTAGTTCCTCTTTAATAGAAGAATGGGTGATCCTCATTAATCAAGATTCGTTCTGTTTTTACAGCTTTCCCATTTTTCGGGTCAAGGTCAATAATGACGCCGCTTAAAATCGTGCGTCCTGCCTTTGGCACTTCAAATCTCACCGGCATGGAGGTCAAGAACTTCTTGATGACTGCTTCTCTTTCCATCCCTAATATTCCGTCATATGGACCAGTCATACCGACATCTGACATATAGGCCGTACCATTAGGGAGGATTCGATTATCAGCTGTTTGCACATGCGTATGAGTACCAATGACCGCCGACACTCGGCCGTCCAAATACCATCCAAGCGCCTGTTTCTCGCTTGTTGCTTCTGCATGCACATCAACAAAGATAAACGGCGTGCGTTTCGCCGCCTCCTCAACAAGCTTGTCCGCGACTAGGAATGGATCATCAAGTGCAGGCATGAAGGTTCTGCCTTGTACACTGATAACCGCCAATTCATATTGATTCATCTTTATGAACTTCAAGCCTGCTCCCGGTGTTCCCTCCGGGAAATTGCCTGGGCGTACCAAGTATTTCGCATCACCGATAAACTCAAAAATATCACGGTTATCCCATGAATGGTTGCCAAGCGTAATCATATTAGCCCCGTATTCGAGCAATTCCTTATAAATCTTCTCCGTAATCCCTCTGCCTGCCGCGGCATTTTCCCCATTGATGATGACGAATTGGGGACGATATTTATCCTTCAATTTCCCTAGATATTCCTTTACCGTATCTCGCCCCGGTGAACCTACAACATCACCGATAAATAATAGCCTCATCTAATTAAATTCCTTTCTTATTCCTAGGTTGCTCTCATACTAGCATATACAAAATAAGAGCATAACCTTAAGCGTTATTCAAAAAAATAAAGCGGTGAAAATCACCGCTTTATTTTGCATATTCAACTGCTCTTGTTTCACGAATTACGGTTACCTTTATATGTCCTGGGTAATCGAGTTCATCCTCTATCCGTTTTCGGATATCCCTTGCCAATCGGTGTGCTTCTAAATCATCAATGCTCTCAGGCTTGACGATAATCCGCACTTCACGGCCAGCTTGGATTGCGAATGATTTCTCAACACCTTCATAGGACTCAGAGATATCTTCGAGCTTTTCAAGACGGCGAATATAATTCTCAAGCGTCTCGCTTCTTGCACCTGGGCGTGCCGCTGACAATGCATCAGCCGCCGCTACTAGAATCGCAATAATCGATTGTGGTTCTGTGTCTCCGTGATGGGAGGCAATACTGTTGATTACAACAGGATGCTCCTTATACTTCGTAGCCAACTCGACCCCGATCTCCACGTGACTTCCTTCAACCTCATGGTCAATTGCTTTCCCGATATCATGAAGCAATCCTGCACGTTTAGCCAAGGTAACATCCTGGCCAAGCTCTGCTGCCATCAAACCGGAGAGGTATGCAACCTCCATGGAATGCTTAAGCACGTTCTGACCATAGCTTGTACGGTAACGTAAACGGCCCAAAATCTTGATTAAATCTGGATGCAAGCCATGAACACCCACTTCAAATGTGGTTTGTTCCCCAATCTCCCGAATATGCTCATCAACTTCTCTTCTAGCTTTATCCACCATTTCTTCAATGCGTGCTGGATGGATACGGCCATCTTGGACAAGTTTTTCAAGGGCTAGTCTTGCTGTCTCCCTGCGGATTGGGTCAAAACCAGACAGAATGACTGCTTCAGGTGTATCATCAATGATTAAGTCGATGCCTGTGAGCGTCTCAAGTGTTCGAATGTTTCGGCCCTCACGTCCAATAATCCGGCCCTTCATTTCATCATTAGGCAGATTGACGACTGATACCGTTGTTTCGGCAACATGATCCGCAGCACAACGCTGAATTGCAAGTGACAAGATTTCACGCGCTTTTTTGTCCGCTTCTTCCTTCGCTCGGTTTTCACTCTCTTTAATCATGACAGCGATATCATGGGAAAGATCCTTTTCTACCCGATCAAGGATAATGGATTTTGCTTCTTCTCTGGTTAGGCTGGAAATTCGTTCAAGTTCAGATTGCTGAGCTCGAATTATCTCGTCCACTTTGCTTTCCATCTGTTCAATATGCTGTTGTCTTTGGTTTAGAGAATCTTCCTTCTTCTCAAGCAAGGATTCACGCTTGTCCTGTGAATCTGCTTTACGATCAAGATTCTCTTCTTTTTGTAGAATTCGGTTTTCCTGTCTCTGTAATTCAGCTCGTCTTTCACGAACCTCCTTTTCAGCATCAGTCCGAAGTTTATGAATTTCATCCTTTGCTTCCAAAAGGGATTCCTTCTTCAAGGCATCCGCTTCCCGCTTTGCGTCTTCTATGATTTTTTCAGCCGCATTTGTCGCTCCGGAAATTTTGGATTCTGCTATGGATTTTCTTAACAAATAGCCAACAACTGCACCAACAATTAGGCCAAGCAAAATGGAGATGATAGTGATTGGATCCATCAATACACCTCCTCTTGCTATAATCTTTTTTTAATCTCTTTTACTACATTTTCACTCTTGCTTGTACATCGCATTTAAAATATACAGCATCATCAATTTCACATATGTCTTTTAAAAAGAAATTAATACATTTCTATTGTAAAGTTATGAAAATTTGTTGTCAAGAGCAAGTCAGAATGCGATTCGAGCTCATTTTTTGAAAATATAGATAATACCTTCAATGTTTATCGCTTTCCGTGAATTTTCCATCTCTTCAAATATATGAAAACCACTCGAGGCTTGGCTTGATGGAAGGAGGTTTTCTTTGAAAACTGAAAGAATGAAGAAGAGGCAAACCTAACGAATCGGCCGCCTCTTTCACAATCATCGTCTTATTTTTCTGAAAGGTCAAAACCATCTAGCATATCTTTATCGTCTGGGGATACCTCGATAGCAGCATCTGAGTCTAATCCGTACTCAGCACGAATTTTTTGCGTAATTTCCGCACGGATATCTGGATTTTCCTTCAAGAATAGCTTAGCGTTTTCACGGCCTTGGCCAAGACGTTCATTATTGTAGGCATACCAAGATCCGCTCTTTTGAACGACATCCAGCTCTGAACCAATATCGATAACTTCGCCTTCTCTTGAGATTCCCTCACCGTACATGATATCAACTTCTGCCACACGGAATGGCGGAGCAACCTTATTCTTAACGACTTTGATTTTCGTTCTGTTACCAACAATGTCATTGCCTTGTTTCAATTGTTCGGCACGTCTTACTTCCAGACGAATAGTCGAATAGAATTTAAGCGCACGACCGCCAGGAGTTGTCTCTGGGTTTCCGAACATGACCCCAACCTTCTCACGGATTTGGTTAATGAAGATGGCAATCGTATTGGATTTATTGATAGCACCCGATAATTTACGAAGAGCTTGAGACATCAAGCGAGCTTGCAAACCAACATGAGCATCTCCCATCTCCCCTTCAATCTCTGCTTTAGGAACAAGAGCAGCAACGGAATCGACAACGATGATATCGACAGCACCGCTTCGCACCAAGGCTTCAGCAATCTCAAGCGCTTGTTCTCCTGTGTCCGGCTGCGAAAGCAATAATTCATCAATATTTACACCAAGATTTTGGGCATAAGTCGGGTCAAGAGCATGCTCAGCATCAATAAATGCAGCTTGTCCTCCTTGAGCTTGGACTTCCGCAATTGCATGCAAAGCAACCGTTGTCTTACCGGAACTCTCTGGTCCGTAGATTTCAATAATTCTTCCTCGCGGATAGCCGCCTACACCTAGTGCTGCATCCAATGTTAAGGAACCGCTTGGAATGGTTGATACCTTTCTGTCAGCTCTTTCTCCTAATTTCATGACTGAGCCTTTACCAAATTGCTTTTCGATTTGTTTTAGCGCCATATCCAGCGCTGCTTGACGATCACTCACTATTTATTTCCTCCCCATATCTATATGAAAACAATTGTCTATAATCTTGTTAGAACATACTTATACTATACCTCATCTGCGCCCATTTGCCAAGTAAAAAACCGAACATTTATTCGTATAGTTTTCAGCGGAAAAAGGAGCTGAAAAAGAACTTTCCAGACTATAAATCCTTACTTTTTGCAGAAAAAACAAAGGGAATTTTAAGTTTTTCTTGATTACTAAACAATTATGTTTGCAAAGAAAATCCGTTAAATGAAGAAGCAAGGTTCAGTTCATGACCAAAACAAAAGGGACCAAGAAGCATCTTCAAGGTCCTTTTAAAAAAAGCTAAAGCTGTTTATTGTTTTAATTGGTGGAGCAAGAAATGACAGCCATATTTCACACTGCGTTCCCGGTTTCCCTCGCGCATGCCCCCAAGGGATAATTTAACCGCAAAGGGCTCGCGTTCAGGAAGCGCAAGGCCTACATAAACAGTCCCAACTGGATTTCCTTCCAGTTCATCCGGTCCGGCGACACCAGTGAAACTAATGCCTACATCAGAATCAAGCAGGCTCTTGATGTTTTTAGCCATCTCGATGGCACAAGCCTCACTGACGACCCCATGCTCTTTAATCGTGGAGTCGCTAACTTTTAAGAGCTTTTTCTTGGCTTCATTGGTATAGCAGACAATTCCGCCTTTCAAGATGAGACCTGCTCCTGGAATTCTTGTCAATTCCTCTTGGAACATCCCGCCCGTAAGACTTTCTGCAGCTGAGATGGTCCATTCACGCTCCTTCAAAAGGGCGATTGCCTCTTTCATTAGAGTCGTATCATTATATCCATAGAAATAATCGCCTACTCGGCTTAGAATTTGTTCCTCAGCACCTTTGATAAGTTCTTGGGCACCTGCTGATGTTTCATGCTTAGCCGTTATCCGGAGGGTAACCTCCCCGTTCGCTGCTAAAGGAGCAATCGTCGGATTTGTCTGTGCATCGAGGATATCCTCAATATCGGTCTCAAGCTGGGATTCTCCTATGCCGAAGAAGTGAAGAACCCTTGACTCAATCCACTCTCTTCTGCCCATATCCTTTAAGAGGAAGGGCTCCAAGTAATCCTTGTACATTGGCTGCATTTCACTTGGCGGTCCCGGGAGGAGCACATGAATAATTTTCCCGTGAGAAACGGCCATTCCTGGCGCCATGCCGTGATGATTAGGGAAGACTTCTGATCCCTCGATGACAAGAGCTTGCTTCCGGTTATTCTCCGACATCCTGCGGCCGATCTTCTCGAAAAATTGCTCGATATTTTCCATTGACTTATGGTCTGTAATCAAGTTCTTTCCTATGTATCCAGCAACCGTTTCCTTCGTCAAATCATCTTTTGTCGGCCCTAAGCCTCCTGTATAAATAATCAGGTCAGCCCGTTTTTCAGCCATCTCGATGGCTTGACGAAGCCGATCCTGATTATCTCCTACCACAGTATGAAAATATACATTTACGCCAATCTCAGCCAAGCCCTTAGAGATAAATTGCGCATTTGTATTGGCAATCTGGCCAAGCAGCAGTTCAGAGCCAACCCCGATAATCTCAGCATTCATTCCATACACCTTCCATTCAGCGAATTATATGGGAATGATACCCCTATTTTGAATTTGAAAACGCATGTTTATTTTTGGCGAAGTAATCCCAGCCTGACCAAAGCGTGAAAAATAAAGCCACATACAACATCAAATCAGCAAATGGGAAGGAAATCCACTCAAACGGCAGATTATGAAGCAGCAGAGCCGAAATAGCAATGATTTGCGTCCATGTTTTAATCTTGCCCAATTGGTTTGCAGCAACGACTTCTCCACCGCCTGCTAAAATTAATCGAAGGCCTGTCACAGCAAATTCTCGGCTGATGATCAAGATGACAATCCATGCAGGAGCAGCATCCAAATCTACAAGAACAATCAATGCAGCAGAAACGAGCAGCTTGTCCGCTAACGGATCGAGGAATTTCCCGAGGTTAGTGACAAGATTATGCTTTCTTGCATAATAGCCATCCACCCAGTCTGTCGTTGAAGCAATGATAAAAATCAAGGCACCGACGAAATGGGCGATTGGGAGCTCTACTCCATTAATATGCCATACACCCCAGTCTAGCATCATAACGATGATAAACACTGGAATCATGCAAATTCTTGAAATGGTAATCTTATTTGGTAAATTCACTAGATGTTCCTCACTTTACTTTTTATTTTCTTGGCAGCTTTTAAAAGCCGCCTTTATGTATAGGAAAGATGAGAAGGCCATCTTCATTGATGACCTCCCAAGATTATTCCTTCGTGTAATTAATGATAATATTTTGGACGATGGAATCTGTCTCATACTCGATTTTTTCACCATTAACATATACTTCTATATCTGTGGAACGACCAATATTCAAGCTGAACTGTGTATCATCCGTCTGATTGAATTCCTGCGGATTTTCTTTTGTGATCATATTATTGAACACTGTTTTTCCGCTTGAATCTTTTGCTGTTACCCATGACTCTCCAGTTGATTTAACAGCTACCTTAAACTCATCCGTATTCGTAAGGTCATATGTGGAGGAATTACCGCTTGAAGAAGCCAGCTTCAGCTCACCTGCAGTTTGCTCCTCTTCGGCCTTATCTTCAGAGTCTTTTGCGTCTTCTTCTGGAGTCTTTTCATCTTCTGCTGTCTCTTCAGAAGCCTTATCCTCTGTATCAGCAGGATCAGTCTCTCCTTGTTCTACCTGAACTTGCTGATTGCTATCATTTGTCGTTCCGCCATTATCATTATTGCTGATGGCTTTTGCCACGAAATAATAAATCACGGCGGCAATTGCAACAAGGACAACCGCAATCAAAATCTTAGGCAGA
>CAJGCH010000150.1 GCA_904501845.1 uncultured Bacillaceae bacterium
AATGCTGCTCTAATTCACTAAACCACTCAACTTCCTGATCTCCTATTCTAGCTGAGAGCACCATCATTTCACCTTCAATCCACAATCAGTCATAGACAGTATATGTGCGGAAGGGCAAATTGCCATTATTGGTTGCGGGCGTGTTTTTGGGGCATCTGCTTTGAACTGGCTTCTCCTCTCTTTCGGTCATCCATTCCCCATCCTTCATACCTGTTGCCTGGGAGAAAGGATGGGATTGCCTGGCTTCTCCCATCCTTCCCTCACCCTTCATACCCATTGCCTGGGGAAAAGGTGGGTACTCCCTTTACCATTACAGCAAAAGAGACGAAGAAAAACGCCTTCTGCGTTCCTCTTCGTCTCTTCTTTTCACCTTTCAACCTTTGAATTTCTTCCAATTCAGGTCACTCTCATTCAATAATTCTTCGAAGCTTTTGTTCTTTTCTCTGCGCTTGCGTTCCTCGCGCTTTTGGCGCTCCGCCTCTTCCTGGCGTTTCTTTTCAGCCTCTTCCCATTCGCCCTTCTTCTGACGCAGCTTCCCTAGCACATCATCATTAAGCAAGTCCCCCAGATGGAGGCTCGTATCCTCTGGTTTGGCGGGTTTTCGTTGCGGTTGTTTTTTTCTGGCCATAATGCTGTTCCTTCTCCTTTTTTTCTTACAGTATATCACTCTGTGCCTTGTTATTTTATCAGAATGGACGGCACGTTAAAACTCCTTATTCATATAGATATGATATGAATAAGCAGAGGAGATGAACAGACGATGGGCAGGGAGTTTGATCGGCTATTTGATGAGTGGGCATCCACCTACGATGAGACTGTTTCTGGAGTGGATCCTGAGTATGCGGAAGTGTTCATGCATTATGAAAAAATATTGAATGACGTCAGCGCCAAGGTCAGCGGCCATGTTCTTGAGTATGGTGTCGGCACCGGAAATCTGACGGAACAATTAGTAAAGAGAACGACAAGAGTGGTAGGTGTTGAACCTTCTGCAGAAATGCGGAAAATCGCCCGGGCAAAATTACCCTCCATCCCGATCATTGATGGCGATTTCTTTCATATTCCTCTTACCGATCACCCAATCGACAATATCGTCAGCACCTATGCCTTCCACCACCTAACAGATCAGGAGAAAGAGAAAGCAATTGCCCTTTACGCATCTGTATTGGAACCAGGAGGGAAAATTGTTTTTGCCGATACGATGTTTATTACTGAGGAAGCAAAACTTGAGACCATCCATAAAGCGGATGCCGCTCATTACCATCGTTTGGCTGAAGATTTACGGACCGAATATTACACGACTATTCCTTATTTGCATTCCTTGCTGGAAAAATATCATTTTTCCCCTTCCTTTAAGCAGCTGAATCCGTTCGTCTGGATCATGGAAGCGACCAAGCGTTCTTAATCCTCCGCTCCCTTTAATTTTCTAAGTTTTGATTATTTTCTTTCTAGGAAGGAATGATAAACTATTGCTATAGAGAGAATTGGAGGGACGTCAAGTGAAGAAAAAGAAGAAGTGGCTCGCTCTTGCAGGAGGAGTTGCCGCTTACATCACAGGGATTGGCCTCTTTGCATCCCATCAGCTTATGTACATGAAAAGGAAGGAAGTCGAATTCGTCCTTGAGCGTGAACAAAAGGCCGGCCGTTTTGACCCCGAGGCATTCAAGAATATCCCCCAGGAAGAGCGCTGGATCCAGTCCAAGCATGGCTATCGCCTTCACACCATTTTCGTGGAACCGAATCCCGGATCAAAGAAATGGATGATTTTTTTGCATGGGATTACCGAAAACAAATGGAATTCCGTTCGCTTCCTGCAATTATTCGCCAAAAAAGGGTTCAATGCCGTCATTTATGATCATCGCCGCCATGGTCAATCAGAAGGAAAAACAAGCAGCTACGGCTTTTATGAAAAGGATGACCTGCAATCCATCGTTGAACAACTAAAGGAATGCAAGGGCACGGACATCCTGCTTGGCATACACGGGGAATCCATGGGGGCTGCCACACTTTTGCTTTATGCAGGAATGAATGAGGGCGGGGCAGACTTTTATATCGCCGATTGCCCGTTCTCTGAGTTCTCTGAGCAAGTGGCCCATCTGCTAAAAAGAGACTACCACATCCCCAAATGGATGGTGCTCCCATTCGGTGACTGGTGGCTTAAACGGCGGGATGGGTACACGCTGAAAGAAGTATCACCATTAAAGGCTGTGGAAAAAATCAAAGAACCCGTCCTCTTCATACATACATTAGAAGATGCCTATATCCCGCCTACCATGAGCGAGAAGCTTTATGAGCATAAAAGAGGACCAAAACAATTATTCCTTCCCGAAAAGGGTGCCCATGCACAGGCTTATAATACCAATCCAGAGGCCTATGAAAAAGCAGTCGACTCGTTTTTGGAGACGTATGTTCCCCGCGCTTAGTGTGCGGGGGGTCTTTATAAAATATAAACCAGCCCCGCCACCCCTAAAGAAAGCAGCCCAACCAAGCCTGAGACCATCGCTGTTTTCATTCGGAACTGCCTTTCTTCTGCCGTTTCAGATTGAAAATTAGCTCTGTATTGTCTCCCATCCGTCCAAGCGCCAATTGAAATGCCTGAGATCAGAAGGGCTATAATACCAATAACAAGAAATACCTTCACCAATAAGCCCTCCTTAAAAACAAAGCCGCAAACATTTAGGCCTACCTGTTTGCGGCCTATATCTTTCCTATCCCTCTATCTTATTCGTTGAAGTTTTTAATGCACCATGCCGGTCAAGGTAGACTCAAGAAATGTTCCATCTGTAAACTTCAAAACAACGGTCTATCCGTAACCGCAATCTCTTCAACTGTCCGTCCTTTTGATTTTTCCAGCTGTTACTTTGAAACTCATTTTCACCAAACAATCCCATTATTTTTACTGCACATTAGCTGGCTCAGTTGCATACTTCTCCATAAACTCCAACACTTGTCTAAACACCGCAATCTCGTTTTCCTTTTTGGCAAATCCATGCCCCTCATCCTCCATGACGATGTAGGTGATATCCCGTCCCTTTTCCTTCAAGGCTTCGACGATTTGGTCAGATTCTGCCTTTACGACACGCGGGTCATTCGCTCCCTGAACGACGAGCATCGGCTTCGTCATTTGATCGATATAAGTATCTGGGGAATACTCAATCAGCTTCTCACGGTCTCTTTCCGGATGCCCGACCCACGCATCCATGACAGGCTTCCAATCTTCCGGGACTGAATTGATGAAGGAGAATAGATTGGATGGGCCGCATACATCGATGACCGCCTTGAAATAATCGGCATGACGACCATGCAGGAGCAAGCTCATATAGCCGCCGTAGCTCCCGCCCATCACGATGAATTCGCCTTTCCTGGCATAGCCTTGGTCGATGAGCCAGTCAAGGCCAGCAATATTGTCCAAACGGGCACCCGCTCCCCAAGCCCTCTCTACCATCTTCGTGAAACTTAACCCATAGCCAGTGGAACCGCGGAAGTTTGGCGCGAAAATGCTGTATCCATTGCTCAAGAAATATTGGAAGATAGCATTGAACGATTTTCGTTCCGCATGCTGCGGTCCCCCGTGCGGCCACAAGATCATTTCACCTTTATCATGCTCCTCTTTCGCCTTATAAAATAAAGCTTCTATCTCCAGTCCGTCAAAAGATGGGTACGTCACGACTTCAGGTGCGACAAAATCTTCTTCTGCCATGCCGGCCATTTTATTGCGGGTAATCTGGATCCATTCATCCCCTTCACGCTTATACACATTTCCAAGCTTCACAGAGCCTCTGCCGAGAAGATAGACGGTACCTGATTTCGCCACAGCCACCTTGGTGATTAAATCACATGGAATCAGCACATTCTCCCATGCTCCATCATTTAAATGATAGGCATACAGTCTATCTTCCACGCCTTTTTCAGCGGTGATATAAAGAATTTTGTTTTCCTTGTCATAGGTGAGAGTTTTGAAGCCTTCTTTAGGTAATTCCTTCACTTTCGTAAACGTCTTTGTTTCCAAATCAAACTTGGCAAGATAAGAGAAATCAGCCCCATAATCGGTTGCGAGATATACTTCTGTCGGGGATGTGAGGACGGCGGCGTTGACTGTATGTTCTTTTTCAGCAGGAGGCGTCAATAAAATATCTTCATCCCCCACCCTTGCGTAATAAAGGGTATCTGTATTCGAGAAAAATTTGGCGTAAAGAATGGTGGTCTCATCCTCACTCACTTCCGCTATGTACGTGGTGCCGCCGCTTCCTTCTAATACAGTTGTTTCCTCGCCAGTGCTGAGATGCAGACAATAGGTGTTTAGATAACTGGGGTTCCCTTTTGAGGAGGAATAATATAATCGCTCCCCGTCGTTGGATAATTGAGGACTGAAATTGCGGGTATTTTCCTGATAGACTACTCTTTTTAATGCTCCTCCATGAGGCTTAAGGGCATAAAATTGCGTGTTCTCATCACCGTCATGATCAAAGCCGGCAAGCACGAACCTTCCTTCGCGGTCATAAAGCAATTCATGGCACAGCTGATTGTTAAATGTCAGCCGATAGGGAAATGCATTTGGAAGATCCATCGCCCAAAGATTATACTTCCCGCTAATGTTCGTGCAAAATATAAGCTGCTTCTCATCCGGACTCACGGCAAAATTAATAATGGATACCGTTTGCAACAGTTCTTCAACGTCTGGATTCGGAAAATCTATCATCTAAAAACCCCCTTATCATTTGTTTCTATCATACCAAAAATAGACAATTCAGATTATATATTTTTATTAAATCAGCACATGCCATGTAAAAAAAGTTCCTCAGACTTACCCAGCTTTCGGTCCCATATAAAATCTGTCTGTTTTTCCGCTTTTTTCACTAAATGTATACATGTGCCTGCTTACAAAAATCCCCGTAATACCGCACTGGTTCCTTCGTTCCATAGACAAGATTCCATATAATTGATAGAATCTAAGAAACATTTGGAAGCGTACACAAAATATAAATCTATGATAAAGAAAGGAGAAAGTTTGTATGAACAAATAAAAAACTTCTATTGTCACCTCTCTTGACTTCAGACTCGATTCCTTAGTTCTCCATATGCAAGCCGGCGATATGAACGCTTCTCCCGATGCGCCAGAGCTCTCGTCCTTATTCAGCCGCTTTAAAATGCCTGGAATACAACAAATTTACACATTCCCTGCAAACAACCCCAACAGTCTAATGACTATATACTGACAAGCCCTCAGCTCACGTTAAACAGACAACCGTTCTTTCCACTTCAGCATCAGACCACCTGATTAATAGCTAATATAACAATCAAACGAATATGAAAATCATCGTCCCTGTATCTGTCAAAGCACTAGCAAAAGCGCTAAGCGGCGAACGATCACCGAGCGGCAAGCTTCCAGTCACCATTCCTGACATGTACCCTTATGGCCACGGACTATCCTATTAAATTATGAGGTGAAAAATATGAAAAAACGTTTATTCATAATTTTCTTAGCCTGTCTGTTTATGATATCCGGTCTTTTTCCAAACCAACCATCCGCCGCAGGAGCTGGGCAAGAAGGGGAATTCAGGGCCTTTTGGGTAGATGCCTTTCATGATGGATTTAAAACAGAGGCCCAAGTAGATCAGCTGATTGAGGATGTTGAAGCGGCCAATGCGAATGCCGTGATTGTTCAAGTCCGCAGAAGGGGCGATTCCTATTTCAATAAAGCATTGGAGCCGCGCACACAGGATCCATCCTTGCAGGAAGGCTTTGATGTTTTAGAGGATTTAATAGACAAAGCCCACTCAAAAGGAATTGAGGTCCACGCCTGGTTAGCCACCCTGCCAATTTGGAATTCCACCACACCGCCGACAAGCCCGGATCATGTGTTCAACACGAATGGGCCTGCTGCTGAAGGCGAGGATTTTTGGCTCATGACGAATGCAAATGGCGCGATGCGCTCGGGGGCAGATTATGTGCTTGACCCCGGCCACCCGGATGCCCTCGATTATACGGTTGATCAGTACGTGAATGTTGTGAAAAACTATGATGTTGATGGCATTCACCTTGATTTGGCCAGATATATGGGAACAGATTGGGGATATAACCCGACAAGCGTCGCTCGCTATCAGGAAGCCTTCCAAACCGATAGCATCCCTGAACCGAACGATCCAAACTGGGCAGAGTGGAGGAGAGAGCAAGTCAACTCAATGGTCAGGAAAGTCTACCTGAAAGCCATTGCGGTCAATCCGCAGGTAAAGGTATCCTGTGCCACAATCGCCTGGGGAGCCGGTCCAAAAACACAGGAGGAATACAATAACACGCGCACGATGACCGAAGTATTCCAGGATTGGCAAAGCTGGCTGCGGGATGAAATCATTGATATAGCCATTCCGATGAACTATGACAGAGAGCATGTAGAGAGCCAAAGACAATGGTACGATGAATGGATTGCTTTCCAAAAAGCCAATCAATTCAACCGGCAGATTGCAGCCGGACCGGCCGCTTATCTCAACTCCATAGATTCGACGCTGGCTCAAACAAGACGGGCACTTGCTCCTGATGATGAAGGCCGCAAGCTTGCCGGTGTCAGCTATTACAGCTATGCTGTCACCGATATGAACAATCAGCCCCGCAGCGCCTTTATAGATGCGCTTGTGAATGGGACCGAAACTGAAGCGGCTGTCTTTCCCGACAAAGCAGACGTCCCTGAAATGAAGTGGAAAACGAAGCCGAAACGCGGCTATCTGATGGGACAGGCACGGACTTTCAAAAAACGAGATATCACTGATTCCACCTTAGAAATCAGAGGAGCAAAAGGATTCAAAAAAACCATCAAAACTGACGGGAACGGCTGGTTCGGCCTTAGCGGCTTAAAGCCAGGAGCATACGTCATCAAATTGTCCGGCGACCAGCATAAATCCCCTGCCTACCCTGTCATCATAAAAGCAGGAAAGGTCAAAAATATGACCATCATCGGAAAATGAAAAAACTGACCTAAAGAGCTCCATTAAAGGGGCTTTTGGGTCAGTTTTTGTTTTTGGAGGAGTCGCGTAAGACTATCAAACAAAACCATTTATCCTTCAATCCTGCACGACATCATCGGATTCAAATATTGATTAGGGCTTTTCAGCTGAAATGTCCCTGCCTCTTCCGCATAATCGATGATAATTTTCTCATCGAGGAAGACTTCATGATTTTGATTAATGTAGAC
>CAJGCH010000151.1 GCA_904501845.1 uncultured Bacillaceae bacterium
AAAAAGAAGCTGACCAGAAAGCTCCGTAATTGAAGCGGGCTTTCTGGTCAGCTTTTATTTACCATACAGTTTTTCATAATAGGCTCCTAGGAAAACATTTATTTAAAAAGGAGGAAAGACGCACGCTTAGTTCTAGCTATTCCATTCAGCCGAGTACTTACAAAGGTCCTTCCAGAGCCTTCATCGCCCTTGGGAAATGATCGTCATGCTTCCTTAACTCTTCACAGGCTTGTTCATAGGAAAGCTTATAAAGAATCATCAAAATAGCGGCACGCGTATGGCCTTTTGCCTTCTCATTCATTTCCTTGGCAAGCGGCTCATCCGCTCCGGTGATATCCTGAATAATAGACACTGACCTTGCGCGCAGCTTTTCATTCGTGGCTTGCACATTAACCATCAGATTCCCATATACCTTCCCCAATTTAACCATCACAGCAGTTGAGATCATATTCAAGACCATCTTCTGGGCGGTGCCAGCCTTCAGCCTTGTTGACCCCGTAATGATTTCCGGTCCGACAGGGACTTCAATCATTATATCAGCTGCTTTGGAGAGCTCTGTCTGCAGATTGCAGGAAAGGCCAATTGTCTGACACCCTATCTCATTCGCCTGTTCAATCGCTCCAAGGACATAGGGGGTGCGCCCGCTCGAAGCGATGCCTATAAGAACATCCTCCTTCGCCAGCAGCTGTTTGACAATTATCCGTCCCTCTTCATGATTATCCTCGGCATTCTCAACCGGTATCCTGACTGCCATCTCACCTCCAGCTATGATTCCATTCACTAATTCAGCTGGCACACCAAAGGTAGGAGGGCATTCAGATGCATCTAGAACACCAAGCCTCCCGCTTGTTCCAGCACCGATATAGTATAGCCGCCCTCCCGTTTCGAGACGGCTGACAGCCGCATCAATGCCTGCGCTTATTTGCGGAAGCGCTTTTTCTACAGCATAGGCAACGGTCTTATCCTCCCGATTCATTAATTCGATGATTTCCATCGTCGTGAAAAGGTGCAATCCCTCGGAGTGTTCATTTCTCATCTCCGTAATCATTTTCCGGTTTCCTTCATTCATCATCCAGGCCTCCATCTATCTTTATTCTATTGGCAGCTTGCCAGGACTTCGTAATATTCTTCTCAATCTTAAATGGAATGTGTCCTATTCTCTCCAGCAGGGCACATATGTAGGCGCCAATGACGGGAGGATAATCAGGATGAATAATCGTCTGAATCACTCCCGCTCCTCTAATGGTTGATTCAAATGCCTGTTTGAAGAAGTCTGACTGAAATAGACCACCAGAGATAACGAGTGGACTATTCCTGCTTTCCTCATCCTTTTCATGGATGGCTGACAGCAGGCTCTTAAGCTCGCGAATAGCCAGCATCATTATGTCCAGAGCTTCTTTATTTCCACCCCTTGCCAATTCAATTACTCTTCTCCCAAGTCCCGCGATGATTTTCCTTGGATAGCTAGCTTCATATATATGAGTGATAAGTTCCATCGGGTGCTTGAGGCCAAAATGCTCCAATACGGATGCGCATAATGCATCCCCTTCATAGCTTCTCCCATCATGATACTTTAGGACACGGCGCAAGGCATGATTGCCGATATCATAGCCGCTGCCCTCATCACCTAATAAATATCCCCAGCCGCCTGCTCTGATTGAACTCCCGTCTTTCTTGAAATAATGGGCGATGGAACCTGTACCGGCAATTAAGACTAGCCCTTCCCTATTCTTTGTCGCTGCTGCAATCGGGGCAAGGCAATCATTCATGACCATAACCGCTTTAGACTTGATTCCGTATAGCTGGAACCATTCCTTCCATTTTGCTTGATCCTCCGGTCTGTCACCTCCGGCTGCGGCCACGCTTACACCTGCAATTTCCTCTATGGAGAAATCGGCCTCATGAAACAGAGAGTCAAGCATTTGAAAAAGATCCTCCTTCACCAATTCGTAAGGACGTGATTTCAGATTTGTCGAAGGGCCGTGCACCATAGATAAGATATGGCCGCTCGCATCACCAGCCGCTAAAACGGTCTTTGTCCCTCCCCCATCAATCGCAAGAATGATTTCCTTATTTAACAGCACCGGCAGTCATTCCCTCCATAAATTGTTTCGAAGCAATAAAGAACAGCACAATCATGGGCAGTGAGGAAAGCGTCAGACCCGCAAATAAAGATCCCCAATCAGCTGAATACTCACCAAAGAGCGAAAGCATGCCGACCGGGATGGTCTTCTTCATCTCATCTGAAATAAAAATCAGCGGAAAGAAGAAATCATTCCAAGCTTGGATGAAATTTATGATGATAACAGTTGCAAGCGCTGGGCGCATGATGGGCAATAAGACATTCCAAAGAATCCGCAAATCACTGGCCCCATCAATTCGGGCTGCTTCCTCAAGCTCTATCGGCATTGTCCGGAAAAAGCCGGTCAAAATCAGAATGGATAAAGGAATCCCTTGGGCGGTATACATGAAAATCAAGGACCATAAGGAATTGGTCAACCCTAAATCCTTCATTAACAAAAAGAGCGGTACAATCCCTAATTTGATTGGTATCATCATCCCCATTAAAAAGAAGAAGAACAGCAGATTATTCCACCAGAATGTATAGCGGGCAATATAAAAGGCTGCCAAAGAGGTCGTGATGACAATAAGAAGAACAGAAACCACACTCGTAAATACACTATTATAAAAATACGTCATGAATGGAATACGTTCGAGCAGCGTCCGATATGTATCAAGACTAAATTGTTCCGGCCAGGAGAGAGGGTTCATGAATATTTCAGCACTCGGCTTAAAGGAGGAAAGCACCATCAATACGATGGGATACAAGCTGATGGAGGCAAACAAGAATGCAATCACATAATAAAATGGCCTTGTCCATATCGTCGCTTTCATTCTGTTCCCTCCTATAGATCGATTTGTTTCTTATTAATCAGCTTCAGCAATACAGCAGTGATTGAGGCGATAAAGATGAACAGCACAACCGCAAGTGCAGATCCTAGACCCACAGCAGTTGAATCACCGCTTCCGCCACCGAAGGCCAATCGGTAGAAATAAACAGCCAGCGTATCTGTCGAACGATATGGTTCTCCCTGGGAGCCTTGCATCGCATACACCAGCTCAAATGCCTCAAATGATTGTATGAATGTCAGAACGGTCATAATCATCAAGGAAGGCACCATTAAAGGAAGCATGATTTTGCGTATAAGTGTCAATCCCCTTGCCCCGTCCAGTCTTGCCGCTTCAATCAATTCATGCGGAATAGCCTGCAAGCCAGCGAGGAATATGAGGACCGCAAAACCGATGCCAAACCAGCAATTAACCAAAATGATAGCAATTAAAGCTGTATCCGGGTCACCAAGCCATGCTTTTTGCAAAGACTCCAGCCCAAATTTCCCTAATAGAATATTCAAGGCTCCGTAATTCGGGTTCAATATCAGCTTCCAAAGAAAGCCGACAACAATCACTGATAATAGCCTTGGCAGAAAATAAGCAATCTTAAAGAATTCCATTCCCCGTATCTTCTGATAAAGAATAAGTGCCAGCATAAAGGCAATGCCATTTTGGACAATCATTTGTATCACGAAATAAAGGATGTTATGGCCAAAGGCATTCCAGAACATGCCGCGAAAGGGCTCGAGCGTAAATAAATCCCTGTAGTTTCCCAGCCCGATAAAAGCGCCTTGCTTAATTCCCTCCCAATCAAAAAACTGTATGTCAGTGCCGCCAAAAGGGGATAGACGATGAATAGCCCATAGATGAGAAGGGCGGGAATTGGCAGGAGATGAATCTTCCATCTCCTGCGCTTCTTGCTTTTTGAATTTTTCACTTCTGCGATAATCGTTTCCGGCTGCATAGCTTACCCGCCTCCTGCCCAATTATTGGAACGGTTTATACCAGCTCTTTGCGCTTTCCTGCACCTTCTTCGCCACTTCCTCAGGCGATTGATCGCCAAGATACATTCCTTGCAGCTCGGTCTCAAAGGTAGCTTTCGTCGTTGGATTTCCTTCTGCGAAATGAATGACCATCATATATGGAGTAGAACTCTCCGTAATTGCTTTCCCAAGACTATTCACAAGCTCATCCTCTGAGGTGATTCCAGGGATGGCACTGATCATCTTGAACTCATTCGTAAATAACTCGCCAAACTCCTCAGTTGTCATAAATTCAACGAATTTCTTTGCCTCTTCTTTATGCTTTGAGTTGGCATTCACTGCATAGGATCCATCAACCCATGCGGTCACCGCCGGTTCTCCGCCATTTTGCTGAGGCATTGGGAAATAACCAAAGTCAAGATCCGGGTTCATCCCGCGCACGACTTCAATTTCCCAGCTGCCAAGCGGAAACATAGCTGCTTTTTCCGTGAAGAACATGGTCCTCATATCTTCCATACCGACTCCCTCATAGTTTTCAGGGAAATACTCCTTCAAATCATCCATCGCTTTAATGGATTGAACGAATTCCTTGCTTGTGAAGTTTTTCTCTCCCTTTTGAATCTTAGCAACGAAATCCTCACCTCCGTACACAGCCGGCCCAAAGATACCGTGTGCAAGCGACAGGAGCCACCCTTCCTTCGTTCCAAGCGCCAATGGAACGTATCCTCCGTCCTTCAGCTTCTCGTTTACCTCAATAAATTCGTCCCATGTCTTTGGTTCCTCAAGCTTTAATTCTTTGAAAATCTTTTTATTATAAAATACTTGCGTAGTACTCATATTAATAGGGACTCCATATTGTTTCCCATCGCTCCCCTTTGAGGCTGAGAGCGCTTCATCAGTAAACGTATCAAGACCTCCCACACCATCAAGCGGCTCTAGGTAACCTCCATCTGCAAGCGCAATTCCAGGAGCATAAGGACGTAAATGAATAATATCAGGGCCTTCTCCGCTTTTGAGAGCCGTATTCAAAATGGTGTTATATTCCGTATTCTTCGATGGTTTGAATTCTACATTAATTTCCGGATTTTTCTTTTCAAAGGCTTCAATCACCTTCTTATATCCTTCCGTGTCTTCCGTTCTCCAGCTGCCAATCGTCAAAGTAACCTTATCATCCTTCTCCCCTGTGGCCGTCTCCTCATCCTGTGAACAAGCTGCTGCGACAATGGTCAAGCATACTATGATTGCAGCAAGCCAAGCCTTTCCCATCCTCTTCATTCATTTGACCTCCCATATTTTATAATAAGCTTCACATTTCCTATGTAACCCTTTCATATAAAATGTGAAGTAAAGCAACAAAACAGCAAGAGGATTATAAAAGATGAAACGGCTACCTCTCTCTTTTAGAGCGCCCGACCGCCTTGCGTGTCCGCTCCAAAGCCTCAATATTCTTCTCTTTGTTTGTCTTTGTAATGCCTGCAAACAAAATATCAATAACATTCAGCTGGGCGATTCTTGAGCTTGTCGCACCGCTGCGGATGTTCCTCTCAAGCGATGTCGTATATAGGCAGGCATCTCCCATAAGGGAAAGCATATTATCTCCTGACTTTGTCAAGGTGATTACCTTGGCGCCGTTCTCTTTGGCTATTGAGACCGAATCACAAATGTCCTTCGTCAGCCCGCTATAGGAAATGCCAAAGACGACATCCTGAGGACCAAGGTTTGCTGAAACGGTCAACTGAGTATCCCCATCAGTGGCTGCTTCACACCAATAATTAATCCGGGTAAGCTTCTGCTTGAAATCTTGGGCAATGATGGCTGACGCTCCAATTCCATACACCGCAACCATACGAGCACCAGCTATAAGAGAGATGGCTTTTTCGATTGTTTCTTCACAAAGCAGCACCATCGTATTCTCAATGGACTGGATATTATTCTGAGAGATTGATTGTATGTAGGATTTGATTGAGCCGTCATCCGGAATATCCTCATATTGCTCCGACTTATGCTCATGCCTGGCGAGCTCATAGGCAAGCTTCAGCTTCAAATCCTTAAAACCTGTGCAATTCATTTTCTTTGCGAGTCGTATAATAGAAGCTTCACTCACCTCAGCTCGTTCGGCCAGCTTCTGGATAGATAGATTGACCGCCTCATTCGGGTTTTGGAGGATGAATTCGGCTGCCTTCTTCTCTGTGGGCTTAAATGTATGAAAGCTCTCTTCTATAAAAATCACTTGTCGTCGCATCCTCACGTTTAATTTTCTCACTATTCAGTATATAAAATAATGTTTCATTCTACAACCAGATTTTTGAAATTTTGTACCAAAAATGACAGTTGCTCAATAAAAAAAGGCAAACCTGGATGCAGCAGCAGGTTTGCCTTTCGCTTGTGTATTTCTTAATACAATAATTGGATAAACTCTTCTTTCGTTAAATTGCCAAAGTAATGCTTGACAGGAACATCCTCAAGCGCCTTTTGGATTTCAGCTTTCGAGAATCGGACGCCCTTTAATCTCTGCTCAATATCTCCTACAACTCCTGCCCCAAAAAAATCGCCGAATATTTTACAATTCTCGATTTGACCCTTTGTCACCTCAAGGCGGATATCAATTTGGCCTACTCCCTCAAAGCGCTGCGAGTGCTGGACATTAAATTTAGGAGATTTCCCATAGTTCCAATCCCATTGCTGATAGCGGCTCTCTGAGATTTCCATGATTTTCTCCCAATCCGCTTCTGTCCATTCATAACGTTCGACCTTGTCCAATCCGCCGAAGATATGCGCAAGAATTCTTTGTTTGAACTCTTCAATGTCAAGCGGCTCCGCCAGAAATTCAGAGATATTGGCCACACGGCTCCGAATGGATTTGATTCCTTTAGACTTAATTTTGTCCTGATTCACCTTTAATGCAGAAACTACATTCTCAATCTCACTTGAGAGCATCAGTGTCCCATGGCTGAACATTCTTCCATTCGTGGAAAATTGCGCATTCCCGGAGATCTTTCTTCCGCCTGCGAGCAAATCGTTGCGCCCGCTAAGCTCAGCCTCTACTCCAAGTTCCTTCAACGCTTCGACAACCGGCTCGGTGAACTTCTTAAAGTTGTGGAAGCTCTCCCCATCATCCTTGGTAATAAAGCTAAAATTCAAATTCCCAAGATCATGATAGACCGCCCCGCCCCCAGATAGACGGCGCACAACAATAATATCATTCTCGTCCACGTAATCTTGATTGATTTCTTCTATTGTATTTTGATTCCTTCCTATAATAATAGATGGCTGG
>CAJGCH010000152.1 GCA_904501845.1 uncultured Bacillaceae bacterium
GATAATCGGGCCCGCAGTATACAAATCCCGATAAGAGGCGGTTCCTAAGCTGCCCATTAGCCAGTAGGTAATGGCCGGCAATTTCTCCTCGGGATCTGCTACGAACTTCGTTAATGAAATAAGGGCGTTAAATAATGAGCTTGTCACAACGCCACAAAGGACAAGGATGAAGATTGGCAAGTTCTTTCGCACTCCTCCAATGACATAGGTGAAGCCAATTGCCGCCAAGCCGAAGATAAGTGCGAAGCCTTGTGTCACATAGCCATTGCCGAATAAAAGAATGCCGATAGAGGCTCCGAATCCGGCGCCTGCAGCCACTCCTAAAATATCGGCACTGACTAGCGGGTTAGCGAACATTCCCTGAAAAGATGCACCTGAGATGGAAAGCCCGGCACCAATGAGCAGAGCAAGAATGATTCTGGGCAAGCGTACGGTCATCACGACGTTGTATTCCATTTGTGTCCATGTCTCTTCAATCGGGAGGATATGAGAGGAAAGAATTTTGACAACCGTAATAAAATCAACCTCAAAGCGCCCCATTCCCAAGGAGGCTATAGCAATGGTGAGTGGCAGTATCCAAAGAGCGAGCGTTTTCCAGATTTTCATTTACATAATCCCCTTACCAGTTTGCAGCGTCAGATGATGGGTTCAAGATAGAGTGAATGTCCTCATCTGTCAGGTCATAGTCATAGAAGTCTTTATAGTACGTGCGAATTTCTTCATTCATGTCATAGGTAAATAAGTCAGGCTGGTTATGCTGAGCGAGCCATTTTAACATTAACGGCGCGTCACCACTTGGCGGGAACCAGCGATAGATACCTAGAGGAATCTTATAAACTTGTTTATTTTTGACCGCATCTACCTCACTCCAGTCTTGTCCTGGGATGGTATTGTTATAGAGGTCTTCAGGCTGGATTGGTGTGAAGTTGGTTAAGTAGATGACTTCAGGATTCCATGAATAGATTTGCTCCATGTTCACGTCCTTGCGTCCTTGTACATCCTCTTCAGCCACGTCGTTGGCACCGGTTGCATTCAGCCATTGATTGCCGAAGAACCCTTTTCCGCTAACGGTGATGGCTTGGTCGGATAATTGATAAATCATAAGAGCGTCAGGCTTTTGTTCGGTCGTTAGGTCTTTGATATTTGCCTTGATTTCGTCTTGAACCTTTTCACCTTCTTCTAGGAAGCGGTCAGCCCGTTCAGTTGTGTTTGCAATCTGTCCTGTTAGTTCTAGCCAGCTGTTAAAGGTGGCGAGCGGCTCAGCTGCAGCAGCATCAATGGCCTTTATGCCAACAGTTGTGATGCCTGCCGCACGAGCTTGTTCAATCGTTTTTTCATTGGTCGATAGCTCGAAATAGACATCTGCATTTAGCTTCATTAGTTCTTCAATATTCGTTTCACCATTTTTCACGAAATCGGTTGATGCATTTAGCACATCCGGAGAAAGCTTAGCAAGCATGGAATTCTCGGCTGCATTATAGGAGTTGGGGTGCATGGCGACAATTTCCTTTGTTGAGTTCGTTGCCACATACCATGTATGGAAGTAAGGTAAGATTCCCCCTGAGACGATGGAATCAACTTGGCCAGGGATGGTCACCTCTGTGCCTGCCTGGTCCATCACGATTTTCTCTTCAGCAGTTGTTTGGACCTCGCCGCCATTCGTTGCTGAACTAGTGTTATTTGCTCCTTCATCATTGGAGCATGCTGCTAGCGTCACAGCGGAAAGCGCAATAGCAGCCATGAATGTTTTATTTATGTACATCTGTATCTCTCCCTCTTAACCAGTTCGTTAATCCGTGTAGAAACGGTTTTGTTTGATCGATGAATCCAAGACCGATGTGAAAGATTGGATCCAGGCTTGTTACAATCAGCTCTCCCTTAAAGCTAACGCGGTCAATATAGAAAATGGAACGGCCCTCATCATTATCCACTAAGGAAAGGGCACCCTCTGGGGGCTGGAATGTTCCGTGATAATGCCATTTCATATCCTTGAGAGTCACATACTCGTATAAGGTATGCATTTGATTGCGCTCCACTAACGGCAAGTCGCCTTGTGGCTTGACCCACCAGCTGAAATTAACGTCGGATTCCTTCCAGTCGATGGTAGGGAACCAATGGTCGAGCACTTCACCGAAGATAAGTAAACGTTTTCCTTCATTGGCGAAGCGAATCAGTTTTCCTTGATTCCGCTTGAGGTGCGGAATGCTGAGGCGCTCTGTCACGATGAGAGTATCGTAGGCAGAAAGGGACGTCTCTGCTAAGTCTTGAATATGGATGATGTCATCGTATAGATTCTGGTATTCTTCCATCTCGAAGAACCGATTATGAAAGCTGCAGCCGTTTGTTAAGATGGCGATTTTAGTCATGCATGCTGCTCCTTTCTTTTATAAGCCTCATCACGAATGACATCAATGATTTGGGGTGCTAAGAGTTTCGCACTCGATGTTTCATCACGATAGACTTGATATAAATCTGTACCAGACCCTACAATGAGGACGCCATTTGTAGAATGGCGGTCAACATATATAATGGGGGCACCGCTTTCATCTTCTACAATGATGGTTGCGCCTTTAGGCACCTCTTTAAAATATCCCCGGGTGAAAAAGCCCTTCACACCTTGACGGTAGTTCAAATCATAAGGGTCGATACCTGCAAAGATTGGGTAAACAGGCTCAGTCAATCTGATTTCACGTTCCCTTATAGGTGTAGGAGATCGATGCCATATTGGCGCATTCGGCAAATAGCTCTTTGACATTTCAGCCAATGAGAAAATGACGCCGCCAGCTTCTAAATAATCCTCAAATATAAAGCGATGTGACATCATAAATTCTTCATCAACATAATTCGTTATGATCAATCCAACATAAGCAGAAAGATCGGTTTGCGGCAAATCGTACATATCAATGAATACAAGCCCGCGATCTCGGTCTGTTTGCCTTAATCGTACAAATTGAATATCTAGCCCAATATAACCGACTAACTCCATTTGCACATTCCCCTTTTCATAAAGTTGTCACAATCAAATTGTTTTGTATTGTCCATTGCTGTAAACTATAATTGAAAATGATTATCATTGTCAAATATAATATATATTATTTAACAAAACTTATATAAAAGGAATTATCTAACATTTATTCTATATAGTTAGTAAAAAATAATTATCTTTAAATACCAATAAAAGGGAGAAGTCTTATGACAGATATCAAAATTTTAAAGCTAGATGGGGGACATGCCTTCGGAATATCCGGCAGGGCGATGGCAGATGTTAATGAACCGATGGACCATGTTATGAACCTGGATCAATATGAGTTGGAGAATGCTGATTTATCTGCATTTCATGTGCTGGTCATAACCGATTTTATCGACCAAGAGTATTTGTTAGAGAAAAAGGACATTATTGAACAGTTTCTGAATGAAGGCAAAATTGTTGTGGCCTGCACGCATATTTTCCGGCCATGGCTGCCTGGGGTAAATCTATTTATGCCAAAAATGATTAGGAATCATTCCGATTATGAGATGCAAGTGGTGAAGGAGGACTCCTTTTTCCATGGTGTAGACATGAAAGAGCTGGCTTATCGGAAAGGAGTTTCCGGTTTCTATTCTCGCGGCTATCATCCTTTGACAAATAAGGATGCGGAAGTATTGCTCGCCTTTTTAGACGGCACCCCTATTACGTATATAGACCGTACGACAACGAAGGGGACAATCGTGGCACATTCAGCCCGAGACCTGCTGACTTATTCTACAGGAGAAAACTCAACACAATTAATCGCTAAGCAGTTTATGGAGTGGCTTGTGGAAGAAGTAGAACGACTAGGTGGAGGAAAAGACAAATGAGAAAAATAGCGGCCTTATATAGCGGTCATGCACCGCATTTTCGTACATTTCATGAACCGAAAATCAATCAATACTTGGAGAAAATCATTTATTTGCCACGCTTTCAAGAAAGCGATTTAAATGATATGGATGTGCTCATCGTCCCATCGCAGCTGCATCATCAATTATTATTGAATGCGGTGCCAGCTATCCTCCGTTTTGCTGAACGAGGAGGCATTGTCGTGGCATTTGGCCCGCAGCCATGGGAATGGATTCCGAATCAAGAGTGGGAAATGCGTCCGACAAACTTTTGGTGGTGGCTAGAACCAGGAGCAGACAGTGGATTACGTTTGGTTGCGCCCGAATATCCGTTATTTAGGGATGGGCATTTAACCATTCAAGCGTGCACATGGCATCAGCATGGAGTGTTTCATTTGAAAGAGGGCATGCAGTCGCTTATTGACATGAAGGATGGCGGCTCTTTGCTTTATGTCGACAAAGTAAGTACGAACGGAACGTGGATTGTGACAACACTTGATCCTGACTTCCATTTCGGGTCGTACTTCATGCCCGCAACAGAGCATTTTCTGGTTGGCTTCTTACCATGGCTGGCTTCAGGTGAAATTTAAAGGGATAGATCATATGAGATGACTCCGGTAATTTGCTGGAGTCATCTTTTTTAACGTTTATTGTCATATCATGCACTTACAGTGAGCCTGGGTAGATATAGATACATACACTTCGGAACTAGATGAAAGGTTAGGATGCTTATAGATTAAGGTGCACGGTAAATCCTGTTTCCTGACATATTTGGGCCATATTGAGAAAGGATAATTAATGAACCAGCAATTGGAAGGGAGCGAATTTATATGTGTACGGCATTAACGTTAAGCACGAAAGAGGGTTATCATTTATTCGGCCGAAATATGGATTTGGATGATAACTTTGAACAATCCGTTATCTTGGTGCCTAGAGGCTTTAATTATACCAATATAGCGACAGGAGAAGCGGTAAGGACGAACTATGCCATCCTGGGGATGGGAACAATCATGGATAAACATCCAATGTTCGCAGAAGCATTCAATGAGAAGGGCTTGGCTTGTGCGGGCTTGAACTTTGAAGGATATGCTGACTGGGAGGAGGATTTGGCAGGAGACAAAATCAATATTGCTCCCTCTGATTTTATTTTATGGATTGTAAGCAATTTTGAATCACTTGAACAGCTAAGATCTGTATTAGCAGACGTATGGATTGTGGAGAAATCCTTGAATGAATATACACCGATTCCCACGCTGCATTGGATTGTTACGGATAAGGAGGGTGAATGCCTGGTCATTGAGAAAACGGAGGAAGGACTCCGTCTATTTACGAATCAGGTGGGAGTTCTAACGAATTCGCCCACATTTGACTGGCATGTCACGAATTTATCACGATATTTAGGGCTTAGTACACATCAACCAAAGGAAATAAAATGGGGTGAGGAGCAGTTAAAGCTATTAGGTGTAGGAGCTGGAGCGCAAGGACTGCCAGGCGATTTCTTATCGACCTCTCGATTTGTGAAAGCAGCTTTTCTTAGGAATAATGCGGCTCTAGGCAATGATGAACATTCAGGCATTGTGGAATTCTTCCGTATCTTAAACAATGTAGCGATGGTGAGAGGCTCTGTCGTGACGGGGAAGCAGAAGTATGATATTACCCAATATACTTCCTGCATGTGCTTAGAAAAAGGGATTTATTATTATACGACATATAATAATTTACAGATCAATGCGATAGACATGAATAAAGAGGATCTCGATAGCTCGGAATTAAAAGTATTTCCATACCGAGATAAGCTAGCCATCCGCTATGAGAATTGATAGGTGAATCGCTTAAAGGATGACAGACCTCTAGATTTCAACGATGGGATATATTCCATTCCAAATGCATTGGAAAAAGAAACCATTCTCAAATTAAAACGTATAAGTTAGAAGGTAAGCATACTAGCGGTTTGAGGAGGAATGGGATGACCATCATTATGATTCAGATTGTTTTCTTTCAATTAGTATTACCGGCGCTCTTCGTTATCACCCTTTGGAGAGGGACTAAGAAGAGTAAGCTTGACTGGCTGGTGCAGGCTCTTTTCACCACAATCTACATAAGCTGGCTATTCATGACCGCACCATGGGATTTCCTCAGTTATTATCTACGTTACGCATGGGTTCTTTTATTGATAGCGGCGCTGGTCTTCTCCTATTTGAAGGTCAGAAGGAAGCCGTTCAGGGCAGCTTTTGAGAAGGGAGAGAAATGGTCATTCGTCCTGTATGTATTTTTGATTCTTGTGTTTGGACTCTATAATGTGCAGGCCATCAGCGGATTTTCGGCAGAGGAGAAGGCAATTGAGCTTGAGTTTCCGCTGAAGGATGGAGCCTATTTTATCGGACAGGGCGGCGGGCATGTCCAGCTTAACTACCATCATGCTTATGAAAGTCAGCAATATGCGCTCGATATTGCGAAACTCGATAAATGGGGAGTGCGGGCTACAGGCATCTATCCAGGGGAACTTTCTAAATACAGAATATATGGTGATGCTATCTACAGTCCATGTACAGGGAAAGTGGCAGAGGCCGAAAACGGCTTGCCTGATTTAACGCCTCCTGAAACAAATCCTGAGAAGGCAGCGGGAAATCATGTTGTTCTGCAATGTGAGGGTGTGGATGCACAAGTGCTGATTGCTCATATGCAGAAGGACAGTCTGACGGTCGAAGCAGGTGATCAGATAGAGGCGGGAGAGAAGCTAGGACTTGTCGGCAATTCCGGTAATACATCAGAGCCGCATGTGCATATCCATGCTGAGCGGGATGGGGAAGGCGTACCCATCACCTTTAATGGGAAGTTCCTTGTACGAAACAGTCTAGTGTGGTAGAAAGGTGTCTGATAAATTATGCGAACCATCACATTATCAAATGGAGAAACAGTTGAGGTCGAGTGCCTGAGCTGTGCATTAACAAGCGGATTGGTTGAGCCAGATGGCGGGGTGATCAGCGAGACTGCTTATTTCCACGCTCACCAGGATGTTGCCTATCCAATCAAGGGGCTTGTGATTGTGGCATCAAAGCGCCATGTCATTAGCTTAGATGAACTGACGGAAGTGGAGCGGCAGGATTACATAAGCTTTCTGACGAAGATCAGGAAGGCGCAGAGGGCAGCCCTTGGGATTAGGCATGTCTATTATTTCTATAATGAGGACACAACCCATCATTTTCATACATGGATGGTACCGCGCTACGGTTGGATGGAACCATTCGGCCGCTCGATTGAGTCCGTTCGGCCTGTCTTGCTTCACGCA
>CAJGCH010000153.1 GCA_904501845.1 uncultured Bacillaceae bacterium
GATTGGCTCTTTTCGTTTTATTTTTATACATTGAAGCGGAAGTGGATGATGTCTCCGTCTTTTACTTCGTATTCTTTTCCTTCTAGTCTTACTTTTCCTGCTTCCTTTGCTGCTGTCATGGATCCTGCAGCCATGAGGTCATCGTAGGATACGATTTCAGCGCGGATGAAGCCGCGTTCGAAGTCAGAGTGGATGATGCCCGCACATTGGGGAGCTTTCATTCCTTTTCTGAATGTCCATGCACGAACTTCCTGTACGCCAGCGGTAAAGTATGTCGCAAGACCAAGGAGATTGTAGGATGCGCGAATCAATTGGTCTAAGCCAGATTCTTCAATGCCAAGCTCTTCAAGGAACATTTGTTTTTCTTCCCCTTCAAGCTCTGCGATCTCAGATTCGATTTTGGCACAAATGACGATGACTTCTGCTTTTTCGCCAGCAGCAAATTCGCGTACTTGCTTCACATATTCATTGTCAGATGCGTCGGCAACTTCATCTTCATCCACATTGGCTACATATAGAACAGGCTTGATCGTTAGGAGATGAAGTCCTTTGACGATTTTTTGCTGTTCATCAGTGAATTCAACGGCCCTTGCTGGTTTTTCTGCCTCAAATGCTTCCTTTAAAAGGGATAGGACTTCAAATTCAGCCACAGCCTCTTTATCTTTTTGCTTTGCTAGCTTCCCAACACGTTCGATTCTCTTCTCAACGGTTTCCATATCCGCCAAAATGAGCTCAAGATTAATTGTTTCAATGTCATCGATTGGGTTCACACGACCGGATACATGCGTAATGTTTTCGTCAGCGAAACAACGAACAACATGGCAGATGGCATCTACTTGGCGAATATGAGAAAGAAATTTATTCCCTAATCCTTCCCCTTTACTCGCGCCTTTTACGATACCAGCAATATCTGTGAATTCAAATGCGGTAGGAACTGTTTTTTTCGGGATAACAAGCTCTGTAAGTTTTTGTAATCTGTGGTCAGGTACTTCTACAATCCCAACATTCGGGTCAATCGTACAGAACGGATAGTTGGCTGATTCTGCACCTGCCTGGGTAATTGCATTAAAAAGTGTGGATTTCCCGACGTTCGGCAATCCCACGATTCCAGCTGTTAATGCCAATTCATTCACTCCTTATGTGTAAAACATGTAAACATGTCAATAATCACTTAAACCTTTACCAATTATAGAGACTACGATTGTAAATGACAAGCGCCCAAGTCGGTTTCTTGATTGCTTGCTGGGTTTATTTTAGCTTGCCTCATGCCTCTCGACAACTTTCTTCATCTTCTTCATGAATTCCTTGCGCGGAAGCATCACGCTGTGACCGCAACCCTCACATTTTATACGGATGTCCATGCCAATTCTAATGATTTTCCAGCGGTTCACCCCGCATGGATGCTGTTTCTTCATTTCAACAATATCATTCAAGGCAAACTCTTTTTCATCCAAACTAAACCACCCTTTACCTGTTATTATTTCTATTAGCAAAATCTTGTTGTTCTCTTTGCGTAAAGTGGAGCATTCCATCGAGTCTCCGGTTCAAAATAATTAGCTTACCAATTTGATACAATCCATCTTATCATATCCTGAGTTCAGGCATGAGATTAAAAACTCATCAGAAATTGAGTTTTTATCCAAATACTTGATTGCTTAATTGCTAGATTACCATTTCACACCATGTTTTTAGCATATAAGGGAGTGGGTATAATGTCTATAGCTTAAAATTTGCTATCATTAAGCAAACGCTGTCATCAGATGTCCATCTCTAAGAGTTATACTTTTAAGCACTTAATTTCAATTCAAACGTATATATATTTTTCCTTTTCCGTATACTGATAGTATCTTTCTTGAGGAGTGGTACAAATGAACATGAGGCCTTCTTTTTTTGAACAACGACACTCAGCCAATCGAATATCTTATGAAGAAGAGAATGCCCATCATGTTCTCTCCAAGGAAATCGTCTCTCTTTTGCCTAGGGAAAAGAACCGTCCTATTGTCATTGTCTGCATTGGGACTGACCGGTCGACAGGCGATGCGTTAGGACCGTTGATTGGCACTTTGCTTAGTGAAAAGCCGCTAGCGAATTTTTATGTTTATGGAACATTGGATGATCCTATCCATGCGGTCAATTTAGAGGAAAGATTAATGAACATACACCAATTGCATGATAACCCGTTCATCATAGGGATTGATGCTTGCCTTGGAAGAGTAAAAAGCGTCGGCATTATCCAAATCGGTAAAGGACCTGTTAAACCAGGAGCAGGAGTCAATAAAGAGCTGCCTAATGTCGGGGAAGCCCATATCACTGGAATTGTAAATGTCAGCGGATTCATGGAATTCTTCGTGCTGCAAAACACACGCCTAAATCTAGTCTTAAAGATGGCTAAAACCATCTCTAGGGGTATATATTTGGCAGGAATTTCCTATAATCATGCTAACTCCGTTTCTCCGACATTTAACTGGAGCTATGAAGACGAGCACTTGCAGGAAAACTGATAAAATAAAAAAACCATTAAAATGGTTTTTTTATTTGTCCAATATATCTAGAATCCTCTCTAAATCATCATCAGAGAAGAACTCAATTTCTATTTTTCCGCGTTTTTTTGATTTCTTGATTGTGACAGATGTTCCAAATCGTTCCCGAAGATGACTTTCACGGGCTTGTATAAAGATGTCCTTAGATGGTTCTTTCTTTGTTTCACGTGGAACATTCTCATTTTGATTATGAATGATTTCTTCTAGCTGTCTCACATTAAGGTTAGACTTTATGGTCTTCTCTGCTATTGGCTTAATCAAACTCTTATTCTTCAAACCTAATAGCGCCCGTCCATGACCCATCGATAGTTTCCCATTAGAGATATAATCCTGTATTTCATCAGGGAGTGATAGTAAACGAATATGGTTGGCAATATGAGGACGGCTTTTTCCCATTCTTTTGGCCAGCTCTTCTTGCGTAATATCAAGCTTTCGCAAGAGCGCTTGATAGGCGGCCCCCTCTTCTACAGGGTTTAAATCTTCACGCTGCAAGTTCTCAAGCAGAGCCAACTCCATCATCTGTCTGTCATCGAAATCACGAACGACAACTGGAACAGTTTTAAGCTTTGCTTCCTTGGCAGCACGGAATCTTCTTTCACCTGCTACGATTTCATACCCTTTAATACTACTCTTACGGACAATCAATGGTTGCAGGATTCCATGCTGCAAAATTGAATTCTTCAATTCTTCGATGGCATCCTCCTGGAATGATTTCCTCGGCTGATAAGGGTTGGGACGCAATTCAGAGAGCTTGATTTCCTCAATTGCTTCTTCCTTGCTTACTTCCATATTTGTTATTAAAGCATTAAGCCCTTTCCCAAGTCCTTTTCCCAGTCCTTTACCCATTTGCAACCACTTCCTTTGCCAAGTCTATATATACCTCTGCACCACGGGATTTCGGATCATAAATGATAATAGGTTCTCCGTGGCTTGGCGCTTCGCTTAAACGGACTGTGCGGGGGATAATTGTCTTATATACCTTATCTTGGAAATACTTCTTCACCTCATCGATGACTTGAATGCCAAGATTTGTCCTGGCGTCCAACATAGTGAGAAGTACCCCCTCTATCTTTAAATCTTGATTTAAATGCTTTTGAACTAGACGTACTGTATTAAGTAATTGACTGAGGCCTTCTAGGGCGTAGTATTCACATTGCACAGGTATAAGTACAGCGTCCGATGCTGTAAGGGAATTAAGAGTCAATAATCCTAAAGATGGCGGGCAATCAATGATAATGTAATCATATTGGTCAGAGACTTCCTCAAGAGCCCTTTTTAAACGAACCTCTCGAGATATGGTCGGAACCAACTCAATTTCTGCGCCAGCCAGCTGGATCGTTGCCGGAATCACATCGAGATTCTCTACTTTGGTCGGTTTGATTACATCTGCTACCTCGACATCATCAATGAGGACATCATAAATACATTGCTCTACATCAGCTTTCTCTATCCCTACTCCACTGGTCGCATTCCCTTGAGGGTCAATGTCGACAAGCAAAACTTTTTTTCCTATGTACGCCAAGCAGGCCCCCAAATTAACGGAAGTCGTTGTCTTACCAACTCCTCCTTTTTGGTTTGCTATGGATATTACCTTTCCCATGTTGTCACCTGCCCCATTTCTCATTCATCTTGTAACGTATTCTATTTTATCATGTTTCCAATTTTCGAGGTCCATATATTTATAATATTGTAAAGAAAATAACGGAATATGTAAAAACGTATCATAAATGAAAAAAACCAGGCAATCTTCTTGATCGCCTGGGCTCTAAAAATAACCATTATTGCTTCTTTTTTGGGATACGAATGGTGATTTGGTAAAAATCATCGAATTCTGCTTCCTCTGAATCTAGGTTTATACCATTATCTTTGACCATAGTCATAGACTGCCTGATTGTGTTGACAGCTATCCTCATATCCTTGCTGAACGCCTTGCGGATAGAGCGCGGCTTTTTTTCGCTGTCCTTAGAGAGGAGCTTATTGACCCGTTCTTCTGTTTGCTTTACATTCAGACCCTTTTCGATGATTTCCTTCACAAGCTTGTCCTGCAGCTCAGCATCTTTCAATGGTATAAGTGAACGGGCATGTCTCTCTGTAAGTTGCTTATTCATAACAGCGGATTGGACAGTCTCTGGCAGCTTTAAGAGACGAATCTTATTCGCAACCGTTGATTGGCCGATACCCAGCTGGTTAGCAAGTCCTTCTTGTGTCAATTGATGAAGCTCAATCAGCTTACTATACGCAATTGCTTCTTCGATTGGGGAAAGTTCTTCACGCTGAAGGTTCTCAATCAAGGCCACAGAAGCTGTTTCAGTATCAGATAAATTATTAATAATGGCTGGAATGGTTGCCCACCCTAATTTACTGACTGCCCGAAACCGCCTTTCTCCGGCGATAATTTCATAGCGTCCTTCCTGAAGTTCACGTACTACGATTGGCTGGATAATCCCATGAGTTTCAATCGTTTGGGCAAGCTCATTGATTTTTTCATCAACAAAAACGCTTCGCGGCTGAAACCGATTCGGCGAAATAGAATGAATCGGAAGTTCATGCACTTCGTTCCGAACTTCTTCCATCTGATGATTATCTATAATCTCTTCCTTTTCTCCAAGCCCAAAAAAACGTGAAAAAGGATGTTTACTCATCCCTACACCACCTTTAAAAAACTTCCAACTAGCATGCACCCTAGTTGATAACCATAGCAATAAAACGGGAACGCCTCATTATTTGGTAATCGCTATCTTTCATTATACAGATTTTTAGCACTCCCGTCTGCTAAAGTTTCTTTATTCAAGAGGCTGCTTATTCGGCGTCCCCGGTTTACGAGGATACTTTTTCGGTGTTGGCTTAACTTTATCGATGATGACGATATGACGGTCACTGTCCTCTTTTGGAAGCTGGAAGTAATGATCCTCTTTTATCTTCCCGCCAAGAATGGTTACAGCTTTCTTGCCTGTGCTCATCTCGTCCTCTGCGCCTGCACCCTTTAGAGCGATAAATTGTCCGCCAACCTTGACGAGCGGCAAACAAAGCTCGCTGAGAACAGAAAGTCTTGCCACCGCGCGAGCAGTCACAATATCATATTGCTCCCGTTGGTCGGTAATCTTGCCGAATGTTTCTGCCCGGTCATGGTAAAGGCTCACATTTTCAAGGCCAAGTGTTTCCGTCAGGTTCTTCAGGAAGGTGATTCGTTTATTAAGCGAATCAACAATAGACACCTTCAAGGAAGGGAAACAGATCTTTAACGGAATGCTCGGGAACCCCGCTCCCGCTCCAACATCACAAATGGATTTCTCCCCAGAGAGATCGGCGAAGAAGGACGGAGAAATGGAATCATAGAAATGCTTCAAATAGACTTCCTCCTTCTCTGTGATGGCCGTTAGGTTCACTTTTTCATTCCATTCAACCAGCATCTTGAAGTAGGTTTCAAACTGGTCAAGTTGTTTAGGAGAAAGGTCAATCCCTTTCTCCTTTAACGCTTGTTCAAATTCACGAATATTCATGTGCTTACCTCATTATTAGTTTTGGGCTATTTTGGCGATTTTCCCTTGTTCGATATAGACGAGTAGGATAGATACATCAGCCGGGTTTACACCAGAGATCCGGGAAGCTTGCGCAACGGAAAGCGGGCGGACCTCCTTCAATTTCTGCCTTGCCTCAGATGCAAGTCCTGTAATAGCATCATAGTCAATTAAGTCAGGGATTTTCTTATTCTCCATTTTCTTGAGCTTCTCAACCTGCTGAATGGATTTTTCGATATAGCCCTCATATTTCACTTGAATTTCCACTTGCTCAGCTATATCATCGGAAATCTCCAATTCGCTTGGAATCAGCTCGCTCACAAGGCGATAGTTCATCTCAGTTCTTCTCAATAAGTCATGACCGCGAATACCGTCTTTCAGCTCACTGCTGCCCCACTCTTTCAATTTCGCCTGCACGTCAGCGCTCGGCTTGATAATAATGTTTCGAAGCCTTTCAATCTCCGCTTCGATGGCAGCCTTCTTCGCTTGAAATCTTTCATAACGTTCATCACTAATCAGACCAATTTTGTGGCCAATCTCTGTTAAGCGAAGGTCAGCATTATCATGACGCAATAGCAGACGGTACTCAGCCCTGGATGTTAATAAGCGGTACGGCTCATTCGTGCCCTTCGTAACCAAGTCATCAATCAGAACCCCAATATAAGCCTCCGAACGGCTTAAGATTAGCTCTTCCTCATTCAGCGCTCTGCGCCCGGCATTGATTCCAGCCATCAGACCTTGACCTGCCGCTTCCTCATAACCGGATGTCCCATTAATTTGACCCGCAGTGTATAGATTCTTGATACGTTTAGTCTCAAGGGTTGGCCAAAGCTGAGTCGGAACGACCGCATCATACTCAATCGCATAGCCGGCGCGCATCATTTGAACATTCTCAAGCCCAGGGATCGTTGAAAGAATCTCCTTCTGAACATCCTCCGGAAGACTTGTGGAAAGACCTTGGACATATACTTCATGCGTATTGCGGCCTTCAGGCTCGAGAAAAATTTGGTGGCGCGGCTTGTCATTAAAGCGAAC
>CAJGCH010000154.1 GCA_904501845.1 uncultured Bacillaceae bacterium
CTGATTGGTAAGCTCTACCCCCTTTTGGAACTCAAGTCCGGCAAACGTTTCACCGACATTAAATTGTTCGCCATTTGCGTTGAAGTTCCGGTGATCTTCTTTCGCGAATTGCGCATCCGCTGTAAACTTCCCAGTCAACAGACCGCTGGCAAGCGGTACACGAGCGAGAATTCCGACTCCCTGTTCACCCGCTTTCGGGAACAGTTCCTCTAGTGGTTTTTGCCTGAACAGATTGAAGATAACCTGCAAGGCAGCGACATTCGGATTCGTCAGACAGAATAATCCTTCCTCCACCGTCTCTACACTCACTCCGTAATGGCGAATCTTTCCTTCCTCCTGGAGCTTATCCAGAACATCAAAGACATCCGTATTCTTTAGAATCTCAAGCGGCGGACAATGGATTTGGTATAGGTCAATTCTTTCGCGGCCAAGCCGCTTCAAGCTTGCTTCACAATAATGGCGGACAGATTCTTCAGAGTACGTTTTCGGGTCATGAATATCCCCTGCCCGGCAAAATTTCGAGGCAATATAGATCTTGTCCTCTCTTCCCTTTGTCGCCTTCCGCAGGAGCTCCTCACTGCGTCCTGCCCCATATACATCCGCCGTATCGAAGAAATTAACGCCAAGCTCAATCGCCCGGTCAAGAGCCGAAAGGGCGTCATCATCATTTGAATGGCCCCAATCTCCCCCTATTCCCCATGTGCCAAAGCTGATTTCACTTACTTTTAAATCACTGTTCCCAAGCTGCCGATAATTCACGAAAGCACTCCTCCTAAAGGATTAATCTAGCTTAGATGTTTTGTTTTTGTTATAAACATCAAAGCCTACCGCAAGCAATAGTACAATACCCTTAATGGTTTGCTGATAATCCGTGCCAAGCCCGATTAGAGACATCCCGTTATTCAAGACACCCATAACCAGCCCGCCGACGACGGCCCCGATGATTGTGCCGATACCGCCATATGCGGAGGCACCGCCTATGAATACGGCTGCTATGGCATCAAGCTCAAAGGAATTCCCTGCTCCTGGTGTAGCAGCATTCAGACGGGCTGCGAAAATTAAACCGGATAATGCAGCAAGCACACCCATATTGACGAACACCCAGAATGTCAGCTTCTGTGTTTTAATACCAGAAAGCTTTGCCGCTTTCTCATTTCCGCCCACCGCATATAGATGACGGCCGGTTACTGTCCGATTCGTAAAGAAGGAATAAGCGACAATTAAAACGACTAAGATGACAAGAATGTTCGGAATCCCTTCATAGGAAGCGAGGAAATAGGCAAATATGTTCAAAACGGCCACGATAAATACCAGCTTCAGAGCAAAAAGCCATGTCGGCAGCACGTCAAAATGATAGGACTGCTGCTGCTTGCGCTTTCTAACCTCTGTCCAGATTAAACCCAAGGAAATAATGGCTCCCACAACCAATGTCAAAATATCAAGAGAGGCTGTCTTGCTTAATTCAGGCAGGAATCCGGTGCTGATCTTCCGGAATTCTTCCGGAAACGGAGCGATCGATTGTCCGCCAAGCACCCAAAGCGTAAGTCCGCGAAAAACCAGCATGCCAGCTAGCGTTACAATGAAGGCCGGCACCTTTAGATAGGCGACCCAGAAGCCTTGCCAAGCGCCAATTAAAGCGCCAATCAACAAACATAATACAATCGATAGCCACACCGGCAGATTCATCTCTACCATGAAAATGGCTGACATCGCTCCAACAAACGCAACGACTGACCCGACGGAGAGGTCAATATGTCCGAGCAAGATGACCAAGAGCATGCCAATAGCCAGAACAAGTATGTAACTATTTTGAAGAATCAGGTTCGTGATGTTGATTGGTTTCAACAGCACCCCATCAGTCAGTATTTGAAACAAAATAACGATAAAGACTAAAGCAAGTATCATGCCATATTGGCGCACATTATTTTTCATTAAGCTGCCAAGTGTTTTCATCCCTGTTCCACCCCTGTTTTGGTCATATATTTCATGATTTTCTCCTGAGACGCATCCTTGCGTTCAAATTCAGCCGTAAATGCCCCTTCACGCATCACATAGATCCGGTCGCTGATTCCGAGCAATTCGGGAAGCTCAGAGGAGATGACCAATATCCCCTTTCCTTGGTCTGCAAGCTGGTTGATGATGGAGTATATCTCATATTTCGCCCCGACATCAATGCCGCGTGTCGGCTCATCAAGGATGAGAATATCCGGCTCCGTGAAAATCCATTTGCTAAGGACGACTTTCTGCTGATTGCCCCCGCTCAGGTTCATCGCCTTTTGGGTTATGCTTGGCGTTTTGATATTCATCTTTTGACGGAAATTCTCTGCCTCTACGACTTCCTGTCCATTATCAATGATGGACCTTTTCGCCACTTTCCTTAAGTTTGCAAGCGTAATATTCGTTTTGATATCTTCTTCAAGGACGAGCCCGAAGGATTTACGGTCTTCTGTGACATAAGCGATGCCCGCATCAATTGCTTGGGTGATGTTTTTTAAGGTTAATTCTTTGCCATCCTTAAACAGCTGCCCGCTCATCTTCGTTCCGTAAGCCTTCCCGAAGACGCTCATCGCAAGCTCAGTTCGTCCCGCTCCCATTAGACCTGCTATCCCGACAATTTCTCCCTTGCGTATATGGAAGCTCACATCATCGACGACATTTCTCGCTGGATTGGTCACATCCTGGACGGTCCAATTTTTCACTTCAAAAATCGTCTCGCCGATTGTCGGAGTGTGATTTGGATAAAGATTAGTCAAATCCCTGCCGACCATTCCCTTTATGATGCGATCCTCTTTGACATTGTCCTTCTTCATGTCAAGCGTTTCAATTGTCTTCCCATCCCTAAGGATCGTGATGGAGTCAGCTACCTTCGCAATCTCATTTAATTTATGAGAGATAATAATCATCGTCATGCCTTGTTTCTTGAATTCCAGCATCAGGTTCAAAAGGTTTTCGCTATCATCCTCATTCAGTGCGGCGGTAGGCTCATCAAGGATTAAAAGCTTCACTTCTTTTGAGATGGCCTTGGCGATTTCAATGAGCTGCTGTTTTCCTACCCCTAGCTGATTCACCGTCGTATCCGGCGACTCATTTAACCCAACAACCTTCAGCAAATCAATTGTCTTTGCGTATGTTTCATTGAAATTGATGATGCCGCGTTTACTTTGTTCATTCCCAAGGAAGATATTCTCGGAGATTGATAGATAAGGAATCAAGGCAAGCTCCTGATGAATGATGACAATTCCTTTGCTCTCGCTGTTTTTGATCGTTTTAAACTCACAAACCTCATCTTCAAAATAAATATCCCCTGAATAGCTTCCATGAGGATAAACACCGCTCAATACCTTCATTAAGGTTGATTTACCTGCGCCGTTTTCACCGCAAAGGGCATGGATTTCCCCTTTTTTGATTTTCAAATTCACGTCGTCTAGCGCCTTAACACCGGGAAACGTTTTTGTGATATTTCGCATTTCCAAAATAATAGATGACAAGAATCTCACCCCAATTGTCAGGAAGGATGTTACTTAGATTTGAACGTACAAGTAACATCCAACCAAAATTAAAATCGATTATTTCACTTCATCTTCTGTATAGTAACCGCTCTCAACAATGACTTCTTCATAGTTTTCTTTGTCAACAGAAACCGGATCAATCAAATAAGTAGGAACAACTTTTTTGTCATTATCATAGGATTCCGTATCATTCACCTCGGCTTCCTTATCATTCAATACAGCATCTGCCATTTCTACCGCTTTGATAGCAAGCTCTCTCGTATCCTTAAACACCGTTTGTGTTTGTTCGCCGGCAATGATAGATTTCACGGAAGCAAGCTCAGCATCCTGCCCAGTGATGACCGGCATTGGCTTAGCATCTGTTCCATAGCCGACACCTTTCAAAGAAGAGATGATCCCGATACTGATACCGTCATATGGAGACAAGACCGCATGGACTAATTCACTGGAATATTTTGAGCTTAGTATATTGTCCATACGTGATTGGGCTGTTGCACCATCCCAGCGAAGGGTGGAAATTTGGTTCATTTTTGTCTGCCCGCTTTGAACCACCAGCTTGCCTTCATCGATGTAAGGCTGAAGGACGCTCATAGCCCCATCGTAGAAGAAATAGGCATTATTATCATCCGGGGAACCGCCGAATAATTCGATATTGAACGGACCTTTCTCCCCATCTTCAAGACCAAGTTTCTTCGTAATATATGACGCCTGCAGGACCCCTACTTCAAAATTATCAAATGTGACATAATAGCTGACATTATCTGTTCCTTTAATCAAACGGTCATATGAAATGACTTTAATATCCTGATCGGCTGCTTTTTGAAGGACTTCTGTCAAGGATTCTCCGTCTATCGGAGCAACCACTAGCACATCAACGCCTTTTGTGATCATGTTTTCAATTTGAGCAATCTGGTCTTCAACGACATCTTCACCGTATTGCAAATCTGTCTTGTAGCCCATTTCCTTAAATTCCTTCACCATGTTTTCCCCATCGAGAACCCAGCGCTCTGATGATTTTGTTGGCATGGAAATACCGACATAACCCTTATTGCCTTCGCCTGATGACTCGGAGTCACTTCCACAGGCTGCCAAAACGAACATCATCGAGAACATCAAAAGTGCAGCAAGCATCTTCTTCATGAAATAACCTCTCCTTTGTTATCAAAGTCGGATTCAATCACACGGATTAAAATCTAACATTTCTAAAAATTGAATCCGCTTACAAATTCTATCATACTACTTGTTAGTACAAGTTTCTACAAAAATTTAACTTAAACTTACAAATTTTTAAAATCAATTAAAAAAACCCACATGTTTGCGGGTTTTTCGTGATTCATATTTTTTTCGTGGACTCCCTTACAATCAAATCCGGTTCATAGACAAGGGATGGATCGCTGGCATCTTGCTGTTCAATCAGCTGAATGATAGATTTTGCTGCCTGTACTCCCATATCGTATTGCGGGTGTTTAATCGTCGTCAGCTTGACCTCTGAAGCCACGGCGAGATAGGAATCATCAAAGCCGACAATTGATAAGTCCGAAGGGACGGATAGACCGGCATCCCGGATAATGTCCAGTGCAGCGAGCGCCACTTCATCATTGTAAAAGCAAATACCGCTCGGCCGGTCGCTTCTTGCCAGGATGGCAGTAAACTCACCCTCGAGCACCTTTTCCCTTTCAGGAGTCGTATAGGTTAACAGCATATCTGAATTGATTGGCATCTTGTATTCTCTATGTGCACGGATAAAGCCCTGCATCCGCTTAACCCCCTGCATATCATCAGATTTAAAGAGACCAGCGATATTCGTATGCCCTTCTTTGATCAAATGCTCCGCCTGCAAAAAGCCCCCTAACTCATCATCGACCATTATGCTGTATGGGTTAAGCTCACTGTACGCGGCATTAATCATCAAGTAAGGAATCCCTTTCATTTCCAGATCCAAGTAATATTTCAGATTAGGGTTGGGATGGTTACTCTTCGTCGGCTCCACAATCAGACCCGTTAAATCCCTATCCATCACACTCTCAAGACATTGCCGCTCTTTCTCAAAATCATTATTGGTGCTGTACAATAATAGGGTGTAGCCTTTACTGCTCAAATAAGATTCAACTCCATTGATGATGGAGGGGAATATATAGTTAGAAATATAGGTAGTAATCAAGGCTACAGTCTTATCAGCTCCTGCAGAAGATCGAGACAAGGAGCGATCAGCACAATAGGTGCCAGACCCCTGTTCTGTATACAGCCAGCCCTCATTGACCAAATCATTGATGGCTTTACGGACGGTATGGCGGCTGACCTCAAACTGGATGGTCAGCTCTGACTCAGAGGGGATCTTTTGATTAGGCACATATTTTTCATCCAAGATATCTTGTTTGAGTTTTTCTTTAACTTGTTCGTATTTTTTCATCCAAAGTTCCAACCTCCCGTCTATCTCTCCTTCTAATATAGCATAGTTGTCAGTACATGTTGTTAAATTTTACATTTATCCAGGATTATTCTCCTTTGCTTTTACATAATAAAAAGACGCTTTACTCAAATGGAATAAGCGTCTCATTATAGAATCTCTATCATTCTTTCCTTCCGCTTAACGAAAGCCATATAACAAAAAGCAGCATCAAGAAGACGCCACCCAGTTGCACACTTCCTAAGGTGGTTCCGAACCAAAGACCTGATATAATCATGACGGTTAACGGTTCTACACTGGATAGTATACTCACTTCCACGGCACTGATATAATTCAAGCTTCCTAGAAAGAAAGCATAGCCCATTGTACCAAAAATAAGCAGGAATATAACCAAAATGGCGACTTCCTTTTGAGCGAGATATACCCACTCATTTGAATTCCACACCTTCGTAAGAACTCCGACTAAGATGCCGCCAATCAGCATTCCCCAGCCAAGTATCATGATAATGCCCCAATCTCTCATGAGAACAGTTGGATACAGTGTATAGAAAGAATAGGCCAGACCTAGTGCGACTCCAAACAATATGGCCCTTGGACTGACCGACAAGCTATCCAATGAACCATTGGTCAGCAAGAGGAACAGACCAATTAACGTACCCGTAATCCCCAGCACCTGATTTAATCGGGGCCATCTTTTCCCTTTAAGTGACACATAAATGACGATAATAATTGGCGCTGAGAACTGAAATAATGTCGCCACAACTGAATTGCTCGCTTCAATGGCACCTAGAAAAGTATATTGTAAGCCCAATACACCTAAGATCCCAAACAACAATAGCTGCATTCTAGCGGATGGCGACTTCCAGACAGCAAAGATATCTTTCTTCATCATGAATAAAAACGCCAATAATAATAGGCCAGATAAAATCAAACGAAATGTTACAAGAAATGGGACCGTTATTTTTGTCACTCCAAAAATCCATTCCATAATAGGTCCTGTTAAGCCCCAAAACACAGACCCTATGAGAATGAAAGAAATTCCCTTAAAACGCATCAAAAAAATCCCCTTGCTAA
>CAJGCH010000155.1 GCA_904501845.1 uncultured Bacillaceae bacterium
ACAGGAGTAGCTTCGTTAACACCGTGGATAATACCAAAGATGATGATAAAAGCAATGGGAATCATTTTAGCAATCGTGGCAATTAACTGTATCCGGCTTCCGAGCTTTGTTGAAATGACATTTAGCACAGTCACAAAGAGCAAAATTCCAATCGCTAATGCTTTTTGCTGACCACTAGACATCGGGATGAAATAAGTGGCTTGAGTCGCAAAGACAATACAAAGCGCCGCAACAATCGCCGGCCCGTAAATCAATGCTTGCACCCAACCGAATAAAAAGGCAATCTTCTCACCATATAATTCTTTCAAGTATGCAAATACGCCGCCAGTTTGAGGGATTGCTGATCCAATTTCCGCTAACGTCAAAGCGGCTGCCATCGTCAGCAAACCTCCAAGCAGCCACGCCATCACGGCCGCTATCGCTGAACCCGCGCTATCCATTACAGGGGTGGCCTTAAAAAATATTCCAGAACCAATAACCACGCCAACGACAATAGTCAAGGCTTCTTTCATGCCAATTTCCTTCTTTAACACTGCACCTGCTGCATACATCTCTTTCTCTTGTTGTTTTTGCATGAACCCTTTTTCCCTCTCAAAATTATTTATAAATAATTTAATTCTTACTAGATTTTATCATGATATTTAATATAAATCCTTAAAAACAATGACTTGGTAAATATTTATCTAATCAGAAAATTATTATTTAAAACTATCTTATATTCTTAGTTCACAAGATATCCGAAAATATGACAAAAGCTGCCTCGACCCCTGCTCAAAAGCGAGGAATCAAAGGCAGCTCTCAGCCTGTATGATAAATTAAGAAATATATTTTTTGAGCCTAGTATCTTTCAGGATCTTCTTAGATGGACCATCAATGTTGATAACTATTCATTATCCAAAACCCAATATCCTCAAATCCCAATTTCTTGTAAATCGTTCCGGCATCAGGATTGTCATAGAATAGGCACAGTTCCTTGCCCTCACCCAGCAGCTCCTCACACAGCGCCACCATACATGCACTAGCCATCCCTTGTCTCTTATAATCCGGATGGGTCGCAACACCGACGACCATGGCAGAGAGAGAATTCTCGGCTGTTGTTGAAGCGGTTGAAACGAACCGGTCATCCCTCTCGATATAAAAGGTTCTGGCTACTCCGCTCTCTAGGCTTTCTCGTTTATTTTCCTCGGAAATAATGGAATCAGAAAACTCAGGAATGGCTTGCAGCAAGTCAACCAGACGCTTCGTATCATCCGGCACAGCCAATCGTACTTCTGATGTGTCTATATTTTTCGCGTCTTCATTCAAAGCGGTACATTTCGCATAATAGAAAGTCCTTCTCCGCTTCAGCTTATATGGCAAGTATGGTTCAATCTTAGCTGTACAGCGCTCCAATCCGGATAGAAACGTAAAATGGCCGTTCGCCTCCATAATCTGCGCAAACCCGCGGGCATCGAACTCCTCTGTCTTGGCATATGGAATATAGTTTTCACGATATTTCAGCAAAACGGCCATCAGTTCATTCTGCTCATTAAATTCTCCCCATACTTGCTGGAAATTCTGATCATATCCGTATGCTTCAATATCACCGATAATGAATACATTCTCGGCACTCTCCCTCTTCAATAGCCGCAAACACTCTTCATGATCTCTTCCTTCCAATCTCCGAATCATCCCAAATCCCCCAAATGGTTTGTTTTTCCATCCATTATAAAACAATAAGAAAAGCGATGGAACCCTCATTCAGGATTCCATCGCTTATATTTATTCGCTCGTAATCTCTTTCAAGATTTCATAAGAGCGCTTTTGCTTATCCGGGTCAAAAATATAGGAAATAGCCATAATCTCATCAACATTATGAGCTTCCTGAAACTCAGATAGCTGGCTTCTAACAGAATCCTTGGAGCCAATCAAAGAAACGCTTGTCATTGCTTGGGCCATTTGTTTTTCGCCCGGACTCCATAAACCATCCATCGTATCAACCGGTGGACTTAATGGATTTTTTGAGCCGCGGACGACATTTAAGAAGAACTGCTGCAGCGTCGTTGACTCATACAAGGCTTCCTCATCGGTTTCAGCCGCGATGACATTGAGACAAACCATCATATATGGCTTATCCAAATAATTCGAAGGCTGGAATCTGCTTCGATAGATGGATATTGCCTCCTCCATATAACGAGGGGCAAAATGGGCCGCAAAGACATATGGAAGGCCCAATTTAGCGGCAAGGACGGCCGATTCCGTTGAGGATCCAAGGATGTAAACGGGAATGTTTGCGTCTGCACCCGGATAAGCCTTAACGGCTCCTTGTTCATCCTCCGGACCGAAATAGGTTAAGATTTCCTCCACATCTGCCGGGAATGTATACACGGAGTTATGATTCGACCTCCGCAGAGCACCAGCCGTGAGCATATCTGTCCCAGGAGCACGCCCCAGCCCAAGATTCAAACGATTTGGGTAAATGGCCTCCATGGTGCCAAATTGCTCAGCCACAACAAGCGGGGAATGATTCGGCAACATGATTCCTCCAGACCCTACCTGAATTTCCTTTGTATGTTCAAGCACATGCTTTATCAAGATTGCGGTTGCTGAGCTGACCAAAGTGGGCGAATTATGATGCTCAGCTACCCAATAACGTGTATATCCCATTTTCTCAACAGCCTGGGCCAAATCGACTAAGGAATCAATCGCTTCCTTCGTTCCCTCTCCGCTTCTGATTGGCGCAAGATTCAGCACCGAGACCGGTATGTGTATATTAGACATGTAGGCACAACCTCCTGCTAGTTATTTCCATTCAATAGTATCAATAACTGGCCCTTATGAGAAATGTAATGCTTGTTCATATTTGTTTTTTCCCGCCGTAACCGTTATACTGTTCGGACAAAGCACATAAAGGAGACTAGAAACATGAGCAAAATTGAAATCGGAGAAATCCTTTTACTTGAAGGCGAAGACGGCCAGGACCAAGAAATCGAAGTCCTAGGCACGCTTGACGTTGACGGAGCAGAATATGCGGTTGCAGGGCTTGTTGAAGAAATCAAGCGCGAAACAGATGAGGATATGGAAATCTTCTTCTTCCGTGTCGATGATGAAGGCGAGCTGCATGAAATCGAATCTGACGAAGAGTTCCAGAAGGTAGCGAGCGTACTTGAAAACAACTTAAAGCATGACCATTAAGAAAAACAGGTTATGGACGACAAAAGGGATTGAGAATATTCTCAATCCCTTTTTTTACTTCATAGGTCCCTAGGCTATCCTCACCCGCTCACTCGCAAAACTCTTATCAGCAGACATGAGCGTTTGCTATGGATTATTAGTGCATAACTATCCCTGCTGACGCAAAGACCAATCTAAGAAACTTTCGATTCCTCTTTAAAGGACCGTGTATATTGCGGTAATATAACCTTCCAAAATAGCAGGCCGTTGGCAATCACCAAAAAGCCAAAGAAACCTCTCGCAATCCATTCCGGAACAAGCAGGGCGATTCCGTTCATATCCCCGCCCCCAAAAAATCCGCAAAGAACGCTCAGATATACGGGATCAAGAAGAAGCAGGGTGATTGTCACATAATACATGACCGCCCGGAAAATCTTAGAATTCGACTTGCAAATCATGGGACTTGCAAGAACCATTGCATAGCCGATAATCAGCGTGCTGATTGCACCGGACAGGCAAAAGATCCCCATTTGCAGATCGGTCATCTGCGTGTTGTACACATCGACCTGAATGCCCAGCCCCATAAAGTTGATTGTTTTGAACACTCCCATAGAAAGTGCGGCAATCAGATGGGCACCTTCATGGACAATGTAGTACACAATCAACGCTGCAAGAAGCGCTATATATTGTCTTATTCGTGTATTCATAGTTGGTATCACCTTGGTGTAATCGTTATTCAATAAAGTATAAATTTGTCCTCACAGTACTGTCAAATATCCTCTAAATTCTGCCAACCCTAAAGGATTCCTTGCAGTATTCCGCCAGAGGATCTATGGTCTATACATTTTCAAGAAAAGCATGCAAGAAAGTCTTTCTTCCTTTCATTATGAACAGCATGTCCGCAATCAAGCCTGACAGTTCTGCAATTTTGAATCAGCGCCTGTACTCTTTCAGCATCTTCTTCACTATTAGCCGCTTGCAGTGTGCCGTCGCTTCCGACAACTGTCTTCGCTTTCAGATAAACGGTCTCGCAGGTAATTCGAGATAGCATCTGCTCGTGATTGACTCCTTCGTTAAATGTATCCCTATAAAAGGCATCACCAAATCGGGGATCGTAGTTCTGCATTCCGCGGTAGGCCAATAAAGCAGCCTTTGGCCAGAACGGAACCTTTAGTGTCCGGTTGGGATGCTTTTCACGGTACTTCTTTGCCCTTGTAACAAGTGCGTTCTTTACCTTATCTCTTGATTTCTCAGGAAAGAACTCCCAAGCCTTCTGATTGGTAAAATAATATAGGATGAAGTCTCGGCTGCCGCCTTCAGCCAAGTAGTTATGACAAATGCTCGACAAATCAAGATAATTATACGTGGTTTTTCTGCGGTCACCTTCGCAGGCAAAGAAAGGGGGATCTTCCAAAATCAATTTTTCACAAAGGTCGGAGTTAGCAGCAACATAGGCGGCTATCAGCCCGCCGGAGGAATGCCCTGTCAGCGTGACCGAGGAGACTCCAAGCCCGCGGATAAACTTGATTATCATATGACCGATTGCGTCTAAGCTGTAAACAGCACTGTCATGTGTACTGCCTCCATGGCCTGGACAGTCAACAGCATAGATATGATAGTTCCTCGAAAGCGACTTCCACACATTCTCATAGCTCAAAGCATCAACGCCCTGTGCATGAATCATAATAAGGGGCTTCCCCTTACTTCCTATTTCGTAATAATGAATTTTCTGGCCATCGATGAACATATCCTTTTGCATATACACACGCTTCATAATCGGCCCTCCTAGCTGACATTCTTGTTGTAATAGCTTTCTAGTCTCATTCTTTCTTTCATATTGCGAAATAAATTGTACAACAGCAGTTAAGTAATAGTGAAAATTATATTTAAATATTTTTAGCCTGTCAAAACAGCCTTGAAATGCATACCATGGCATGCGCATGCACAGATGCTGTTCAAACTGTTAGCTTAGCCTCCCACGCTTGTCGCCATTTTTGGGTCATTTGTTACAGAATAAGCTAACTCTTCTCTTCATACACTTCCTTGTATTCAAAAAAACGAATGATATGGAGGAATTTAATGAACAGTCAAATGCTGAGAAAAGTACTAGCTATTTTCCTGTGCTTATTGGTATTTATTCCATACGGGATCTCTTCAGAGGTTTCTGCCGGGAAGCTGATTCCGCCGAGAGAATCCTTTACCCCTGGCGAATGGTTCCTTGGAGACCGGCCGCCAAATTATAATTCATCTAAACCGCCGATTGTCTTTGTCCAAGGGAAGAACGGAAACTCGACCAGCTGGTACGGTGAAACGTCTTACCATGGCGTGAATGATATGTATACAAAAGCGTATGATGCTGGTTACCAAACCGTTTTTGTCCAGCTTTATGATGCGGCCGGAAATGGATCAGAAAATCAATATACAAACGGGCGCCTGCTCGCATCCATGCTCGGAGAAATATCGCGTCACTTCAACGGCCAGAAGGTTAATATTATCGCCCACAGCAAAGGCGGGCCCGATACACAGGCCGCTCTCATCCACTACGGGGCTCATCAATATGTTGGCAGGGTCGTCACATTAGGCTCGCCGCACCATGGCTCAGAGCTGGCAGACTTGGCGTACAGCTGGTATGCTGGATGGCTGGGCGAACTGCTCGGCCAAAACGATGCAGGCACGTATTCCTTACAGGTTGGCGAAATGGCCAAATTCCGCTCTGCGACGGACAGCCATGCAAATAGAAGCAAAAACAAGTACTACACGATTGCCGGAACTAACCGAGGGCCCGCCTTTTCCGCTCTTGCCTTAGGTGGTGCGTATTTAGGTTCCTACGGAGCTAATGACGGGCTAGTCACTGCAACAAGCAGCAAGCTGCCGTATGGCACACATTTATTCACGGACAGCACGCTTGACCACGATAATATTCGGTTGGGGTCGAAGGTGTTCTCAAGAATGGAACCATATTTACGCACTTCCTCAGTCGCACAAACTAGCTCGTCAGCCGATTCACTCCAGCAAACCGAAGCAGTCATTAAGAGTTCATCATCCCGGTATATCCAAGGCGGCAGCTTAAGCCAAGGTCAATTCATTAAACAGGAAATATATGTGCCTGAAAAAACAACTGGAACTATCACTGTCTACACAGCCAGCCCATCAACTATTGTAGACCTAGTCTCACCGGACGGGACCATCATCCCTGCCTCTAAACCCGATGTCGACCAAACCATTTTCTCTGGTGCAAACCTTTATGCATTTGACCTTCCTGCTTTTGTCCCTGGCACTTGGACAGTGCAAATGAAAGCAACGGATTCAAATGACGCCTACCTGCTGGCCTCCACTTTCAACGATGAAGAAGTGTACGGACTGGAGATGGCCGGAATAGGTAAAGCAGCTCAAACCGACTTCACTATCCGCACTCCAAAGCAGAAAGGAACATCGAGCTTCTCGATTAAATTTATCGATAGCGATGGTAATCAGTTAAAGCATAACATCCAGCCGAAGGCAGTCAGCGGATCGACATACACCGCCAAGCTTCCGAAGGTGACAAAGCCGGCCGTTTATAATATGACGGTTGACATTAAGACGAAGCACCCTAATGGCAAGGAATCGGTAAGGACTTTGGTACGGTCGGTTTATATAGAATAAACAGAAGGAAGAGCCCTCTAATAAACGGAAGTGAAGTGCACCCCAAATGTTAGACAGATCATCTAACATTTGGAGGTGCTTTTCTTTTGGCTAAATTCACTGAAGAGGAAAAAATGCGGGCAGTTAAACGGTATCTAGATGGAAATATAGGGTGTAATACAATAGCTAAA
>CAJGCH010000156.1 GCA_904501845.1 uncultured Bacillaceae bacterium
AACATTTGAATTAGACGATTATGACAAACAATATGTCGTATTTGCTCCAGTAGGAACAGATGATGAAGAAGATTTAATCCATGTCGCTTCGTACACTCCGGATGAAAGCGGAGAAGTCGGCACATTAAACGATATTGAAGATGATGAAGAATGGGCAATGGTAGAAGAGGTCATCAACACATTCTTTGATGATGAAGAAGAATAAGCGTTTCTATTACGGCTCTTCCGATTGATAGTGATCGGGGGAGTTTTTTTGTTATTATATTACTGCAAATTACTGCAAATTATGGTGAAATATGCGAACATATAAAAGAAGGAGCTGGGAATCCTTCTTTCTTTTTGATTTTATTTTACAAATTTCTTGTAATTTCATTGACAGACTCCGTAGTGTTTTGCAATAAATAAAGAGGGCAATTGGATAGGAAAGCCATAGGGGGGCAATTAAATGAATGAAGATAAGCAAGATTGGAAGAAGGAGATGAAATTGAAGCTTCTAGAGCGGCAGAGCGAAGCGAAGGTTGTCAGGAAGATTGTAATGATTTCTTTGGCAGTGTTCATCGCAATCGTCATCGTGACAGCAGCGGCGGGCTATTTCTATATTTCATCTTCCCTGAAGCCGGTCGATGCGGACAGTAAAGAAACCGTGAAAGTCGAGATACCGATGGGGTCGGGAGTGACCATGATCTCAAATATATTAGAGAAGAACGGTATCATAAAAAATGCGTTAATCTTTAAATACTATGTCAAATTTAATAATGAGGCTAATTTCCAGGCTGGAAACTATAATCTGTCGCCATCGATGACATTGGATGAAATCATCGATACAATCAAAAGCGGCAAGGTGGCTGAGACATATAAAATCACTATTCCGGAAGGCAGGGACTTAGAAGAAATTGCTGACGTCATTGCTGATAAGCTCGGTTTGAAGTCAAAGGAAGTCCTGAAAGTGATGAATGACAAGAAATTCATCAAAAGCATGATGGATGTGTACCCGGATTTGATTACAGATGAGGTCCTTGCTGAGGATATCCGTTATCCGCTTGAAGGATATCTATATCCTGCGACCTATTCATTCTATGAGGAGGATCCCTCCATTGAATCTGTTCTCAACACGATGATTGGGAAGACAAAAGAAGTAATCGGTAAATATACAGAAGCAATGGGAGATGAGTGGACGGTCCATGAGCTTCTCACGATGGCTTCCTTAATTGAGGAGGAAGCGACTGAGCAAGCGGACCGGGATAAAATTTCAGCTGTCTTCCAGAACAGGATGAAAATCGATATGCCGCTTCAAACAGACCCGACCGTTTTATATGCGCTCGGTGAACATAAAGACCGCGTCACATACAAGGACCTAGAAGTCGATTCTCCGTATAATCTGTATCGCAATAAGGGATTAACACCTGGGCCAATCTCCAATGCAGGGGAGACGTCCATCACTGCTGCACTGAACCCAGCCGACATCAAGGATTTATATTTCCTAGCGACTCCTTCCGGTGAAGTTCTCTTTAATGAAACCTTGGAGGAGCACAATAAGGATAAGGCAAAGCATATTACGAATAATTAGCATTATTTGGGGGAAGGATTGATAATAAGAAACATTTCCCTTCCCTATCCTATCTATGCTAAAATAATCGAAGTGTAAATTTCGACACGAAATTAAGAAAGCCGTTGCTGGCTTTCTCATTTTTTTGGAAAAAGGAAGTTTAGGATTTGGAGGAATCAGGATGAATGAGAATCTCAATCGCTATTTGGAAGCTCTTGCTCCGATGCGCAATGATCTCCTAATGGAAATGGAAGATTATGCGAAAGCTAATGGTGTGCCGATTATGGAATTATCGGGTATGGAGCCGCTTCTGCAGATTCTAAAAATCCATAAACCGCGACATATATTAGAAATTGGCACGGCAATCGGCTATTCTGCGCTAAGAATGGCGTATATCTTGCCGGATGCGACGATCGTGACCATTGAACGTGATGAAGATCGGTTAGCTAAAGCTTATGAATATATTGAACGAGCCAGCATGGGAAATCGTGTTTTGGTCATAAAAGGGGATGCCCTTGAGACCGAGCATCTTGTTTCCTTGCAGGGACCATTTGATTGCCTGTTTATTGATGCGGCTAAGGGCCAATATCAGCGCTTCTTTGAAATGTATGAGAAATATTTGGTTCCCGGCGGGATTATCTACACAGATAATGTACTCTTTAAGGGATTAGTAGCAGAAGAATTGGAATCAATTGAATCCAAGCGTACCAGAAACTTGGTGAAGAAGATTAAAGGATACAATGAATGGCTAATTTCGCATAAAGACTATGAGACAGTCATACTCCCGGTTGGAGATGGATTGGCCATTAGTGTGAAGAAGGGGGATTCGCATGAAAAAGCCTGAACTTTTAGTGACGCCAACAAAGATAGAAGATATCGAACCGTTAATGATGGCAGGAGCGGATGCTTTTGTCATCGGTGAACAGCGATACGGTCTGAGACTTGCAGGAGAATTTGATCGTGAGGCTGTGAAATCAGCCATCGAGATTGCTCATCAAGGTGGCAAGAAAGTGTATGTGGCCATGAATGCCATATTCCATAATGAGAAGGTTGATGAACTTGCAGATTACCTGCGCTTTCTTGATGAAGTAGGAGCGGACGCTGTTCTTTTCGGAGACCCTGCTGTCTTAATGGCGGCTAGGGAAGCAACGCCTAATATGCCATTGCATTGGAACACCGAAACGACGGCGACGAACTGGTTCACATGCAATTATTGGGGCCGCAAAGGTGCGAAACGAGCTGTTTTGGCGAGGGAAATCAATATGGATGCCATCGTTGAGACAAAAGAAAACGCAGAAGTGGAAATAGAAGTGCAGGTGCATGGGATGACGGCGATGTTCCAGTCGAAACGTCATTTGATCGGCAACTACTTCAACTATCAAGGCAGGGATATGAAGGTCGATGATCTTGAAGCAGACGGACATCTTTTCCTCCATGATCCTGAGCGGAATACGAAGTATCCGATCTTTGAGGATGAAAATGGAACACATATCATGAGCCCAAATGATATATGCATCATCGACGAGCTTACAGAGATGGTGGAAGCAGGCGTCGATTCCTTCAAGATTGATGGAATTCTTAAGGAGCCAGAATATATCGTGGCGGTGACAAAGCTTTACCGCAAGGCCATTGATCTTTGTGCGGAAAACCCAGATGCGTACGAAGAGGCAAAAGAGAGCCTGCTTGAAGAGGCAGAGAACCTGCAGCCGGAAAACAGAATGTTAGATACGGGATTCTTCTTTAAGGAGACAGTTTATTAACAAGGAAATGGAGGAAGACCAAATGTCCGTTGTAGAGAAGGAAATTTCAAAAGTGATTGACGGAAAACGCGTCATCGTGAAGAAACCGGAATTACTGGCTCCTGCCGGTAACCTTGAAAAATTAAAGATTGCTGTCCGTTATGGGGCAGATGCCGTATTTATCGGCGGGCAGGAATACGGGCTGCGCTCGAACGCCGGTAACTTTTCGATTGAGGAAATGAAGGAAGGCGTTGACTTTGCGAACCAATATGGCGCGAAGATTTATGTTACAACGAATATATTTGCCCATAACGAAAATATGCCGGGCCTTGATGGATACCTAAAGGATATTGAATCCGCGGGTGTAACTGGAATCATTGTCGCAGACCCGCTCATTATCGAGACCTGCAAAAAAGCAGCACCAAAGCTTGAGATTCACTTGAGCACACAGCAATCCTTATCTAACTGGAAGGCCATTCAATTCTGGAAGGAGGAAGGTCTTGACCGGGTTGTGCTTGCACGTGAAACAAGCGGAGATGAAATTCGGGAGATGAAGGAGAAAGTCGACATTGAGATTGAAACCTTCATTCATGGAGCAATGTGTATTGCCTATTCTGGCCGCTGTACTCTTTCCAATCACATGACTGCCCGTGATTCCAATCGCGGCGGCTGCTGCCAGTCTTGCCGCTGGGATTATGACCTATATGCAGAAACGAAGGACGGAGAAAAGCCGCTATTTGAAGAAGGGGATGCACCGTTTGCGATGAGTCCAAAAGACTTGACGCTCGTTCAATCCATCCCGCGCATGATTGAGATGGGCATTGACAGTTTGAAAATTGAAGGCCGGATGAAATCCATCCACTATATCGCGACCGTTGTCAGTGTCTACCGTAAAGTGATAGATGCCTATTGCCAGGATCCTGATAACTTCGTCTTTAAGCAAGAATGGATCCAGGAATTGGACAAGTGTGCTAACCGCGAAACGGCACCAGCTTTCTTTGAAGGCGTGCCAAGCTATAAAGAGCAAATGTTTGGCAATCATAGTAAACAAACAACTTATGATTTCGCAGGGCTTGTCTTATCATATGATGAAGACACATCCATGGTAACATTACAGCAAAGAAACTATTTTAAACCGGGGGACGAGATTGAATTCTTCGGCCCGAATATCGATAACTTTAAGCAAATCGTCGGGACAATTTGGGATGAGGAAGGCAATGAACTTGACGCCGCTAGACACCCATTGATGATTGTGCGTTTGAAGGTCGATAAGCCGGTTCATCCATATGATATGATGAGAAAGGGGAATTAATCTATTATGACAAAGCCGATTGTCATCGGGGTAGCCGGAGGCTCGGGTTCAGGGAAAACGAGTGTAACCAAATCAATTTACGAGAAATTTAAAGGTCATTCCATTATGATTTTGGAACAGGACTATTATTATAAAGATCAAAGCCATCTTCCTTTTGAGGAGCGCTTGAAAACGAATTATGACCATCCGCTTGCATTTGACAATGACCTTCTTCTTGAGCACATCCATAAATTGCTCAATTATGAGAGCATTGACAAGCCTGTCTATGATTATGCGATGCATACGAGATCAGAGGAAGTTATCCATGTCGAGCCAAAGGATGTTATTATCCTTGAGGGGATTCTTGTCCTTGAAGATGAGCGTCTTCGTGATATAATGGACATTAAATTATTTGTCGACACAGATGCCGACCTTCGTATCATTCGCCGTATGATGCGCGATATCAAAGAAAGAGGCCGTTCTATTGATTCGGTTATTGAGCAATACACCTCTGTTGTAAGGCCAATGCATAATCAGTTTATCGAGCCGACGAAACGCTATGCTGATGTCATCATCCCAGAAGGCGGCCATAACTTCGTTGCGATTGATTTAATGGTAACGAAGATCCAAACAATTCTTGAACAAAAATCAATGTTATAGCACTTGGATAGACTGTTAATTTTTTCTAAATTTTTCCTTTTAGGTTGAACAATTTTATAAATAATTTGAAAAAATCGATAGACAAATCCTGAAAAACACACTAAGCTAACAAGGAGAGCTATTATGCGCGTTTGGAAACAAACGCGCAATTAATATACCATTAGGTATATACATACAAATACGGTGAATATATATATACATGTATCACCAGAAGCTTTTTTTGCTGCATGGTGAAAGTACAGAAGGAGTGAATTTTTTTGGCAATTGAAAAAGTATTTCCGATGACCAAAGAGGGAAAAGAGAAGCTTGAGAAAGAATTAGAACACTTAAAGACAGTCAAGCGTAAAGAAGTAGTTGAACGCATCAAGATTGCCCGCAGTTTCGGGGATCTTTCCGAAAACTCCGAGTATGATTCCGCTAAAGAAGAACAAGCTTTTGTAGAGGGCAGAATCACGACAATTGAGAATATGATTCGCAATGCCCAAATCATCGACAGCGAAGCCGCTCAAGATGGGGTTGTAACACTTGGCAAATCGGTTACGTTTAAGGAATTGCCTGATGGAGAGGAAGAAACCTACACAATCGTTGGTTCTGCAGAGGCAGATCCATTTGAATACAAAATTTCCAATGATTCTCCAATCGCTCGCAGCCTTATGGGCAAAAAGCCTGGCGATGAAGTCACAGTATCGACTCCTGGCGGAGACATGGAAGTTGTCATCGTTTCTGTCCAATAATAACGGCTATACCTTTAAAAGGGCTGCCAAACTTTGCTTAACTGCGGAGTCTGGCGGCTCTTTTTTATTTTTTCTGATAATTTGGCGTTTGAAATAGATATCCGCTGCCGAGAATAGGACAGAGGTGTCCAATATGAGAAAAAGAATCCTCTTTGCAGCAGTCACAATCTTGCTTTTTATGGGATTATTCATAGCCAAATTAGTACAAATTCAATTGGTGAAAACGAAAGACTATTCAAGGCATGGAATCAATTTGCTCGAGGATAGTGTCGAGCAGCGTGTAGAGGAGATTTCTCTTGATGATGGGAGGGGAGGCTTCCTTGATAATAAGGGGAACCCGATATCCTATCAAGAGAAGGCAGTACTTGTGCTTTTTCCTTTCGTCAGGAATTTGAACTGGCCTAAAAAAAAGCTGTCCGCCATCAGCGGGATGGAGGAACAGGTGCTTATAGACAAACTGGAGGAAGCGGACGAGCCGTTTGTCCTTCAGAACCAGGAAATTTTAGAGCTCGAGGACAGCCAGATTAAAGCCATCAATGATTTGCGGATTCCTGGTATTATCGCAGTCAAAAAACGGTTTGATGATGTACCGGCCATGGCAGATCATCTATTAGGGACCTTAACCCTTGATAAAGCAGAAATTGATTCGGCTCACGCAAATGAAAATGCGTTAAGTTCTGCTGATTATCGTACAAAGGTCGGAAGAACGGGTCTAGAGAAGGCTTTTCAGCTGTTCTTGAAGGGGAATGGGACAAAGCGGCTCCTGTATCACAAGGCTGCCAACGGGATGCCGCTCTTTGGAGTGGATATTCGCTATCTTGATACTAGCAGCACTGGAGAAAGAGTGAACATCCAGACAACCATTGATGCAGATATTCAAATGCTGGCAGAAGAGACGGCAAGAAACCATAGAATGAAAAAAGGCGGAATTGTCATCATTGATATTCAAAACAATGACCTCATTGCCATGGTGTCAAAACC
>CAJGCH010000157.1 GCA_904501845.1 uncultured Bacillaceae bacterium
ATTCTTCAAGACTTGCGTTTCTTCTTTGATCATTGACATGTGCTCCCTCCTAATCTCTCTATTACGAATGATATCCAGTTTATCTCCTGTTTTAAGCTCTCGGCTTTCCTAGCCTTAATGGCAAAAGCCCGATTGTCAGTTTGCTTGCATCTCCATAACAGCTTCAAGCAAAACGTTCACGCCATTCTCGCATTCTTCCCAGGATGTCTGTTCCACTTCCGTGTGGCTCTTCCCATTCTCACTAGGCACAAAAACCATCGCAGTCGGGATGTAGGATGCGATGAACTGGGCATCATGCCCGGCCCCGCTTACCATCTGTTTAGAGGAGATTCCAAGCGTTTGCGCAGCTTTTTCAAGCGTGTCGCATAGCTTGTCATCAAACATCACCGTATCCCTGCCCCACAGTTTTTTAATCTCAACCTTACAGTCATGCTGGCTAAAGCTCTCATGTACCTGTTTAATGACTTCTTCGACTTTCGCCATCACAGCCGGGTCCTTATGCCTCGCCTCTAGCGAAAAAATAACAGAATCAGGGATGACTGTATGGATATTCGGGTGGACATTCATTCTTCCCATCGTATACACAAGTTCGGCATCAAGCTCTCCTAATTGCTCCCTGAGGGCGGTTATGATGTCATTTGCGGTAAATAAGGCATCCTTTCGCATCGTCATTGGCGTCGTCCCCGCATGGCCAGCCTCTCCCTTAATTGTCCATTCATAACAAACCATGCCAACCACGCAATCGACGATTCCAATAGCTGTTGATTCGCACTCCAAGATTGGTCCTTGTTCAATATGTAGCTCCAAGAATGCCTTCCCTTCTTTAAGACGCTCGCTTTCATCACCCTCATAGCCAATCTTCTTCAATGCTTCCCCAAAGGTTGTGCCATTCACATCCTTCTTTTGAAACATGGCTTCCTTATCAAACTTCCCGGATAGGATGCCCGAAGCCATCATGGAAGGCTCAAAACGAGCCCCTTCTTCATTTGTGAAATTGACTATTGTAATAGGGAAGCGAGGTTTCACGTTGTTTTCTGCAATTGTCCTGACGACCTCAAGCCCCGCTGCCACACCGAGCACTCCGTCAAATCGGCCGCCCTTCTTAACGGAGTCGAGGTGGGACCCAATTAAAATGGGCGGACCGCCTTCTGTTCCCTCTAATGTGGCATACATATTTCCTAAATCATCATAGGTCACCGAAAGGCCCAGCTTTTCACAGCTTTCCCGCAGGTAATCACGAGCCATCCTGTCTTCCTCGGTTAAGGATAGGCGGGTGACCCCGTTATTCTCCGTCTTGCCGAATTCCGCGAATTTCTCCAATGTCTCTCTCAGTCTCTTCCCATTGATTAATAGCTTTTGTCCTTCCAATTCTAGGCCACACTCCTTTTCAATAATGACTAAGACATTATTTCTGTAAAGATTTATATTGCGCCTGACTCTCAATCAATTTGACCGAGAAATACTTCCTGGCATCCGGATTGGTGATATGAAGAATATGCTTTTCATACGCGCTCCCATCATCTTCTCCTTTTGTAAATTCCACGTATGCCCCATCCAAGTTCTCTATCACACGCTGAATCGTAAATCCTTGCGCAAGAAATGAATTAATTTGCTTACGTTCATCCACATACTGTGCATAATCTGACATATTGCCGCCTCCCGTCTTGCTTACTCAGATATTGCTTTCGCCTCAGGGGTTGGTGCGAGCTCTTCCTCGCTGATTTCCCAATCCCTTCCGGCTGTGATTCCAAGATACTTCTCATCACTTGGGTCTTCGATTTCTGCTTGCGGGTACATTTTGAACCACCAATATTTCGCAAGCACATAATAAAGGACTGCTCCACATGCAAAGCCGACAAGAGAAGAATAAGCTGAAAGCATGTTCGCGATTACTCCGCCTGCAATCCAAGCGATAAACCCAGCTAGATTAATCCCTTTCCAATATTTAAATTGACCTTCTAATTCATAGAGATCCGGTACATGGACACGTCTTTTGCGCAGTAAATAATAATCGGCAAATAAGATACCGACAATCGCCGTCAAGATGCCTCCGATAATAAGAAGGGCTGAATTTAAGACATCAAACAAGCTCCACGGCTGTGCCACAATGCCGATGATGCCAGCCATCATTACTCCGATCCAAAAAGGAACTTTCGGTCCGCCGACATTTGAGAATATCGTGGCAGCCGGGATGACATTAGCGGATGTGTTGGTCGACCATTGGGCAAGCACAATCATCAGCAGAAGAATGCCCAAGACAATTCCGCTTGCCGATTCCTGCAAGGCCACAATCGGGTCCGACGTTCCGACAGCCATGTAAGAAACCGCTCCGATGACAATCATGAGCGTATTAAAAATCGGCATGACAACAATGCTCCCGAGAAGCTGTGTTTTATTGCGCTTGAACCAATTTCGTTCATGCCTGGGAGCCTTGAAGAACCTGGATAATGAAGGCATATCAGCAGCAAGGGTGGACCAAAAGCCCATATTAGCCATGACGACTATCATGAACGCCGTGAAGGCAGAGCCTCCTGCAGCCGGACTTTCCACCCATGACCAAATGTCTTTGCCCGCTCCCTCTGCCTTGTCAGCGAGCGTGATGTACATCCAGCAAGAAATCAGGATAATAACCGGAGCAGCAAGGTCTGCGAAACGTTCAATTGATTTGATGCCCATCGCGGTATTGATCAATTGAAATACCGTGAATAGCAGGAAGCATAGAATCCAGTTATCAAAGCCGAACAAGAGGTTCAGCACCGCATTAATGGCTGTTGATCCGAAATAGGTGTTGATGCCAAACCAGCATGAAGCCGTAACTCCGCGGACAATGGAAGGAATATGCGTTCCGATGGTTCCAAAGGGTGCTCTCATATAAACCGGAAAAGACAGTCCATGTTCCACGCCAATATCCCCAATAATTGTCATTAAAATCCCAATGGCGATAGACCCGATAACAGTTGCCAGAATAACTGTTCCAAGCGGCAGCTGGATGATGCCGCTGCCGCCAATGGCAAACGCGGCAAGGACAATCGCCATCCCGACCCAGATGACCGCAAAGCCAAATGGCCCGATTGTTCGATTCTCATAACTAATAGGCAGCAAATCTGGAGACTTTAAATAATTTGGCTTCTTTTCCATTAAGGCACCAATCCTTTATTCATTTTTTAATTCGACGGAACAGCGTCCTCCTTCTTAATAAGTGCTTCATTATAATTAGCCCGCTTGATGTATTGGCCGCGTCCAGGCTCTGCGACAAATTCCTTATCTTTGATGACATAATCCCCCCGTGATAACACGGTGACTGGCTCTCCTTTTACCTTCATACCTTCAAATGGGTTATAGTCAACGGCCATATGATGGGTTTTCGCAGACAGTACACGCTCTGCACTCGGGTCAAATAAGACAATATCTGCATCTGACCCGACAGCGATAGTGCCTTTCTTCGGATAGAGGCCAAATAGCTTCGCTGCCTTTGTGGAGACGAGATCCACGAATTGATTGAGATTGATTCTTCCTTTGTCGACACCCTCTGAGTAGAGAATGCTCACGCGATCCTCGATAAGCGGCCCCCCATTCGGGATTTTCGAGAAATCATCCTTACCAAGATCCTTTTGTCCATTAAAATCAAAGGAGCATTGATCAGAGCCAATCGTTTGCAGCTGACCGGACTTGAGCGCGTTCCAGAGGCTCTCTTGGTTCCATTTCTCTCGAAGAGGCGGTGACCAGACATATTTCGCCCCTTCAAAGTTCGGCTTTTCTAGATACGATTGGTCGAGAACCAAGTATTGCGGGCATGTCTCCCCCCAAATATCGATTCCTTTCGCACGAGCTTCAGCAATCCTCTTCGCTGCGTCTTCACAGGACACATGGACAACATATAATTGTGAATCGGCCAAGCCCGCCAGCGTCGCCGCTCTTCCTGTCGCCTCGCCTTCTGCTTCAGGCGGCCTTGTAAGGGCATGAAAGATTGGCTCCGTATTCCCTTCCTCTAGCGCCTTTTTCACCAAATAATCAATGACATCTCCATTTTCGGCATGGACCATGACAAGTGCCCCAAGCTCCTTCGCTGTGATCAGCGTCTTGAACAATGTCTCATCATCTGCCTGAAATTGGTTTTTATAAGCCATAAAGACTTTAAAAGAAGTGATTCCTTCCTCCTTGGATATGACCGGCAGCTCCTTCAGGACACTTTCTGTCATTTCGACAATTTGCAAGTGAAAGCCGTAATCGATGACCGCCTTGTCCTTTGCCTTGTTATGCCAAGTCTGAACAGCATCCTTCAGCGGAACTCCTTTGCTCGTCAGGCAGAAATCAATAATGGTCGTTGTCCCCCCGAAAGCCGCTGCCCTGGTTCCCGTTTCATAATCATCCTTTGTCATGGTGCCGCCAAATGGCATATCCAAATGGGTATGCGGATCAATTCCGCCCGGGAAGACATAACAGCCGTCAGCATCAATTACTTCTGCATCCTGGCTGTAAAACCCGCTTCCAATCTGGGTAATCACCCCGTCATTGATTTCGATATCTGCCTTGTACGTATCCGTAGCCGTCACGATTGTTCCATTTTTGATGATTTTTTTCATGCGATTCCCTCCATTTGTTTTATCCCAATTTAACGATTACTTTCCTATTACATTTGGCTGTATGGCGCTAAGATTCACTGCTGCCTGCCGTTCATTCCATGTCATCGGCGGAAGCCCGGACGGCAATTCGATCATATCGATGGCATCATCCACTGGACAGACGATAGAGCAAAGATTACAGCCCACACAATCCTCTTCCCTTACCTTGACATAGCTCGCACCCTTCTCATCCTTCAATAAATCGATGCATTGATGGGATGTATCCTCACAGGCAATATGACATTTATTGCAATGAATGCATGTATCCTGGTTGATGCGGGCGACGACTTTGTAATTAAGGTCAAGTTCTCCCCAATCCGAATACTTCTCAACGGACTTTCCGACGAGCTCCATGACCGAGTTGATTCCCCTGTCATCCAGATAATTGGAGAGCCCTTCAATCATGTCCTCAACAATGCTGAATCCGTGATGCATGGCCGCTGTGCATACTTGCACGCCGGTTGCGCCCATCAGCATAAACTCAACCGTGTTTTGCCAATTGGAGATGCCGCCTATACCAGAGATTGGGACGGTAATATGCGGGTTCCGAGCACATTCGCCAACCATATGCAGTGCAATTGGTTTGACTGCCGGACCGCAATACCCGCCATGGGCACCTTTGCCGCCGACATGCGGAACTGTATTCCACGTATCAATATCTACCCCGGCAAGGCTGTTGATTGTATTGATGAGGCTGATGGCATCTGCCCCGCCGCGCACGGCTGCCTCAGCAGTGGCGGTAATATCAGTGATATTCGGAGTCAGCTTCACAATAACCGGTGTTGTCGCTGCTTCCTTGACCCAATAGGTCTGGCGTTCGACCAGATCAGGGACCTGACCTGAGGCGGCTCCCATCCCTCTTTCAGCCATGCCATGCGGACAGCCAAAATTCAATTCGAGCCCGTCAACCCCTACATCTTCCACCCGCTTCACAATCTCATGCCATTTCTCCTGCTTCGGCTCCACCATGAGCGAGGCGATGATGGCATGGTCTGGAAAGCGCTTCTTCGTTTCATAGATTTCCTTCAGGTTCACGTCGAGCGGACGGTCCGTAATCAACTCAATATTGTTAAAGCCCGCAACCCGCTGCCCATTGAAACTGACAGCAGCAAAGCGTGAGGAAACATTAAGGATTGGGTCGCCGAGCGTCTTCCATACTGCCCCTCCCCATCCTGCTTCAAATGCTCTTTGAACCTGGTAGCCGGAATTAGTCGGCGGTGCGGATGCCAGCCAGAACGGATTGGGTGATTGAATGCCTGCCAAATTAATCTTCAAGTCTGCCATTATATAAACCTCCCCTTTTGTTTTGCCGCTTTCCTGTCCCCCTCAAAGACAAGAGAGCAGCTATGCAATGACGCTTTTTGCCGGAGATAGGAGCTTATGAATTGCATAAGCGGCCTCTTTCCCTTGCTGGGCGGCGGATACGACCATCGCCTCTCCCTGTCCTTTACCGAAAATGCAATCTCCGCAGGCTGAAACTTTTTCATTTGATGTCCTGTAGGTTAACGGGTCAATGATGGCTACTCCATCCTCATGCTTCACATCAAATTGCTCAATCAGGCTTATATGCCTTGACTGTCCTATGGCTTTAATCACGAGGTCTGTCTCGATGACGAAGTTTGACCCCTGTATAGGAATTGGCCGCTGGCGGCCGTCAGCCCCCGGCTGGCCAAGCTCCATGCGGATACATTCCACTCCGCTCACCTTCCCCTCCTCATTCGAGAGAATGCGGACAGGTGCTGTCAGCCATCTGAACTCAACCCCATCCTGCTTGGCAAATTCATATTCGAACTCATATGCCGTCATTTCTTCCTTCGTTCGTCTGTAGAGTATCTTCACATTATCTGCCCCAAGCCGGACAGAACAGGTCGCCGCATCAATAGCAGTATTGCCTGCCCCAATGACGACTGCCTTCTTCCCTCTTAAATTTATTTGGTCAAGAGATCGCTTCGTTTCCTTCACGAATTCAATCGCATCATGAACACCTTCAAGCTCCTCTCCTGCAATACCTAAATTCGGGACACCAGACATCCCGGCAGCAAGCAGGGTGTAATCGTAAGTGTCGAGAATTTCTTCCGCTTTCACATCAACCCCTACCCTTGTGTTAGTGCGGATTTCCACTCCAAGACCCTCAACCTGATCTACTTCCCAAAACGACACCGCTTGCGGAAGCCTGAATGACACGATGCCATATGTATTTAAGCCGCCAGCCTTCTCCTCTGCCTCAAACACGACAACCCGATAGCCGAGCAGGGACAGCTCGCGTGCCGCCGATAAACCACCTGGTCCGGC
>CAJGCH010000158.1 GCA_904501845.1 uncultured Bacillaceae bacterium
AAGGAAAAGCATTTGAGGAAAAATATATCGCCTTATTGCAAGATACCGCAGCAATGACAACGGAAGAATCGGCGATGAAGCATCTTGGCGTGGACTTAACGAAGCCGGACTTCTGGCAGGCAGGAGTCGACCTCGCTATTGCTGATGTAGAGGAATTCCTTGAGTTAACGAAATAATACATTGGAAGCATGAAAGGGGCATGACTGTTTATAGCAGTGATGCCTCTTTCGCATAAAAATAAAGAAAGCGAAATGGGAAAGAGGGAAGATGAGTGGAAATAAGGCCATCACGGTATGAGGACTATGAACAATTAGTGGAACTGGAAAACCTGATTTGGAATGAGGAGAATACGCCCATGGTGATAGAGTGGGAATCGGCTGATGAATATGCACAACATGTTCCTCCCGGAAGCCTCTTTGTCGCCATTCAAAACGGCAGGGTAGCTGGTTATGTCTCCTTAAAGAGCCCTACAATGCTAGAGTCGAATCGTCATGTGTGGGAGCTTGCGATTGGTGTCCATCCGGATTTCTGGAGAACGGGGACAGGGAGCAGGCTATTGTCCTATGTGGAGGAGAAGGCAAGGATACTGAATATCCGAAAAATATGCCTTCGTGTACTTTCGACAAATGAGCATGCCATCTCCTTTTATGAGAAAAACGGGTACCAATATCAAGGCAGGCTTGTAGAGGAATTCTTTATTGCGGGGAAATATGTAGATGATTATTTAATGTATAAGCTCTTATAAGAGAAAAGGCTCCCATTCAAGATAGATGGGAGCCTTTTCTCTTTGAATTCCTGCCTTTATTTTTCATACAGGCGTTTATAGCATTCAAAGTACTTCTTATAATAGCTGTTCGATGTGCTCGTAATCCGGACACCTTGATTATCAGCATGAATGAATTGATTATTCCCGAGATAGATACCTAAATGGGAAATGCCTGGCTTGTATGTGCCAGCAAAGAAAATCAAGTCCCCAGGCTGCGGTGTGTTGACATAGTAAGAGCGGTCATAATAGCCTTGGGCTGAATAACGGCCGATACTATGGCCGGCTTTATTCAGCACATAATAAATGAATCCGCTGCAGTCTACACCAGATATGGAGGAACCTCCCCATACGTATTTTGTGCCAATCATGCTTTTGGCAATCGAGATCATCTTGGATGTGAATGTCGGATTGCCGATTGTTTGCTGAGCCGTTGTCGATCCGCTAGATGGCTTTGAGACTGATGACATAGAGTCTGCTGCCGTCGAAACCTTCAATTTTTGTCCGATATAGATGATATCGGAGCTGAGCCCGTTTTGTGATTTGATTTGCGAAACGGTCAGACCATATTTCTTCGCAATGGCGGATAATGTGTCGCCGCTCTTGACCGTATACGTAGTTGCTGAAGTTGAGCTAGATGTACCTGCTGAGCTGCTGGATGAACTGCTTGAAGAATCTGAAGCAGCATTCTTAGAAACCACTAGCACTTCATTTGGGTAGATCAGGGTCTTAGTCTTTTTGTTCCAGGTCATCAATTCCGAGACAGTGACATTATGCTTCTTGGCAATGACAGATAAGGTATCGCCTGGTTTAACTGTATAAGTGCCAGAAGATGATGAACTGCTGCCAGAAGTTGAACTGTCGTTTGAACTAGAAGAGTTGTTTCCGGTTGTTCCTTGCGTCTTGGACACGATCAAGACTTGATTCGGATAGATAATGGAACCAGAAATATTGTTCCAGCTCTTCAGGTTGCTGATGCTTGTTGAGTGTTTTTGCGCAATCTCAGATAAAGTATCCCCAGCTTTTACGGTGTATGTTGTGCTGCTCGAACTGTTAGAGCTGTTCGATCCTTGGGAACTTGTCGATGAACTTGCGTCAATGGATAATTTCTGATTCGGATAGATCACCGTTGACTTTAGGTTATTCCACTGCATGATTTTGGAAACAGTAGTATTGTATTTAGCGGCAATCGCTGAAAGTGTATCTCCTTTTTTGACCGTGTATGTAGTCGAGGCCTGTGCTTCATCAGCAAAGGCAGTTGACATTAACGCTGCGGCAGCAAAGGTTACAGCTTTCATGTACCTCATGTTATCCTCTCCTTTCTTGGGCTCTACATAGTTATACTAACATACTAAAAATTATGATTAAAGTAATATAAACATAGTTTTCATTGATGACAGATGATTTAGTTTTGTTTTCAAATATAATATTGGCTAGCGGCAGGATGATTGCCGACGGTTACAAGTAATTTCTGCAGGGAACAAAAAAACGATTCCTCTGATCAGAGGAATCGTCCGGTTTAAGCGTTTAAGCCACATTTTTAATTTCCGCATTTTTCTTCCAGAATCCAAGCATGATGGCTGTGACAGCAGAGCCAATCAGGATGGCCAGCAAGTACATGAATGGACGTTCGATTAAAGCGAGAACGAATATCCCGCCGTGTGGAGCTGGTGTAGAGCATCCGAACGCAGCGGACAGGGCACCAGCAGTCGCTGCCCCGACGACAGAGCTGACGATTACGCGGATTGGGTCGGCAGCCGCAAAAGGAATGGCGCCCTCTGTAATGAAGGAAGCACCCATCACGTAGTTTGTCAGACCAGAATCACGTTCTTGCCTTGTGTATTTATGCTTAAAGAAAGTAGTGGACAAGGCAATGCCTAGCGGCGGAACCATACCGCCAGCCATGATGGCGGCGTGCGGGACGCCGTTGCCGGCGGCAATGGCGGCAATGCCGAATGTAAAGGCAGCTTTGTTGATTGGTCCGCCCATGTCGATTGCCATCATTCCCCCAACAATAAGACCAAGGATGACTGCATTTGCACCGCTCAATGTTTCAAGCCAGTTTGTAAGGGCTGTGTTTAAGTATACGACAGGCTCATTAATAACGAATACCATAATCAGGCCAGTAATCAACAGACCGAATAATGGATAAATCAATACGGGTTTAATGCCTTCTAGCGAAGCTGGAAGCCAGTTGAAGCATTTCTTCACGCCAACTGTCACATAACCAGCAAGGAAACCAGCAATCAAGCCGCCAAGGAAGCCGGCGCCAGCTGTTGCCGCTAATAAACCGCCGACCATACCAGGCATGAAACCGGGGCGGTCTGCAATGGAGCTCGCAATGAAACCGGCAAGCACAGGCACTAGCAGGAAGAATGCCCCATTTGCACCGCCGCCAATTTGGTTCAAGGCAGCCGCAAAGGCGTTATAGTCAGCAGAAGTCGTATCGGTCGGATTGATACCGCCTAACAAGAATGAGATGGCAATTAAGAGACCGCCGCCGACAACGAATGGAAGCATATTGCTGACCCCGCTCATCAAATGCTTGTAGATTTGAGAGCCGATGCTTGTCTTTTCTGTGCCGCCAGTTTCTTGTTCAGCGCCGCCTTTCGCTTTGTAAATGGGTGCATCTTGTTTCAGCGCACGGTTGATTAATTCTTCCGGTTTGCGGATACCTTGCGCAACTGGCACTTGAACCACGGGCTTGCCGTCAAAACGGTTCATTTCCACTTGTTTGTCAGCAGCAACGATAATGCCGCTTGCTTTTTTGATGTCTTCATCGGTTAATGGGTTTTTGATGCCGGTAGATCCATTTGTCTCTACTTTGATGTTAACACCCATTTCTTTTGCTTTTGCCTTAAGAGCATCTGCTGCCATATATGTGTGTGCGATTCCAGTGGGGCATGCTGTTACGGCAAGCACATATCCTTCTTCTGCTGCTTCAGCGGCATCAGGAGCCGGCTGGTCGGCGGATTCTTCCCCTTCTAGTTCTGTTTGTTTTGCATCAATGATGGAGAGAATCTCATCAGCAGAACCGGCGTTTAAAAGGGATTGGCGAAAATCATCATACATCAGCATGGAAGACAGCTTAGATAAGGTGTCTAGATGTGTGTCATTGGCCCCTTCTGGAGCGGCAATCATGAAGAATAGGTTAGCAGGCTGTCCATCTAAAGATTCATAATCAATCCCGTCTTTCGACCGTCCAAAGCAAAGTGCCGCATTTTTCACCGCTTCTGATTTTGCGTGCGGAATGGCGATTCCTTCTCCGATGCCAGTCGTGCTTTGCTCCTCCCGTTTAATGATGGCCTGTTTATAGCCTTCACGATCGGATAGCCTGCCAGCCTCATCAAGCTTATTTACAAGTTCTTCGATTACTTCTTGTTTATTCGAGGAAGAAAGATGGAGAATAATCGTATCTTTTTTTAATAAATCCGTGATTTTCATTTTGTCACTTCCTTATAGTTTTGTAACCTGCACTTCAGGGAGCAATGCCTCAATATCCCCCTGTTGGGCGAGATCATAGTTAAAGGCTGTTGCACTGCCAGAGGCTACCCCAAATTGAAAGGCTTGAAGCAAGTCTTTGGTTTGATCCCATTTACCGATGAATCCGGCGACAAGCGAATCACCGGCGCCGGTGGAGTTCTTTACAGTACCCCGTGGAATCGTTGCTGAGTACACGGCTTCATGATTGATTAGAAGAGCCCCCTCACCGGCCATGGATACAATTACGTTTTCTGCGCCTTGTTCAACCAGAATTTTGCCGTAATGAATAGCATCCTCAATCGTTTCAGTTTTCGTGTCAAACAGCTCGCCAAGCTCATGATGATTTGGCTTTACGAGGAATGGGTGCTCCTTCACAACATCAAGGAGCGCCGTGCCGCTTGCATCCACAACAACCAGAATACCCTTAGCCGCGTAAACCTTCGTCAATTCTTGATACAGATTCTTGGAAATGGAAGGGGGGATGCTGCCGGAAAGAACAAGAATGTCTCCTTCCTGCATTCCTTCAAGCTTTTTGAGAAGCTTATCCATTTGCTCAGCGGCGATGGCAGGGCCAAGGCCATTGATCTCTGTCTCATGACTGGTCTTAAGTTTTATATTGATGCGGGAATCCTCGTCCACTTGGATGAAATCCTCTTTAATGCCTTCTTTTCTTAAGGCATCAAGGATAAATTCGCCTGGGAAACCGCCGCTAAATCCAAGGGCTGTATTATCAACACCAATTCGCTGCAGAATGCGAGAAACGTTAATTCCCTTACCGCCTGGATATTTAGCTTCCTTGCTCATTCTATTCAATCCGCCTAGTTGAAAACCTTCTACCTCTACGATGAAGTCAACGGAGGGATTCAATGTTACGGTATAGATCATGGTTTCACTACCTTTATTGTTGTTTTCATTTTATATTTAGCTTCTTTATCAGAATCTATCCCGGTTGTGATGATGGTCGCCTGATTTAACATGGCTACTTTCGAGAATGATGTTTCCCCCAATTTGCTGGAATCGGCGAGAACAAAGCTTTCCTTCCCTAAATCCATCGCGGATCTTTTCAAAATCGCCTCCTCGGGGTCAGGGGTGCTATACCCCCATTCTGGATGAATGCCATTCATGCCGAGGAAGCACTTGTCAAAACGATAATGTGACAGGTTTTCAATGGCCTGGCTGCCGATTAAGGCATTGGTCGATTTTTTAATCCGCCCTCCAATCAGGTAAGTAACAATATCACTATCTTTGAGGGCGGCAGCCTGCTGTATGCCATTCGTCACTACAGTTATCATTCTCTCCTGTATGTAGGGAATCATTTCAAGTGTGGTTGTCCCCGCATCGAGATAAATGCAATCACCATCTTCAATCAAGCTTGCTGCATACTTGGCTATTGCTTTTTTTTCAAGAGGATGACTCATCGATTTTTCTGAAATAGTCGGCTCTTGGCCGCGTTTCTTTACTGACTCAGCGCCTCCGTGAACCCGTTTGAGCAAATGCATATCCTCAAGCTGGCTTAAATCACGGCGAATGGTCGATTCTGACGTATTCAAATCCTTGACAAGGCGTTGTATTTTCACAAAACCATCTTGTTTAATCTTTTCGATAATGTATTGATGTCTTTCAGGTGTCAGCAAGAAATCACCTCCTAAAATCACTATAATGTAAAACGTTTCCAAAAATCAACCATTTTCAATCATAAACTACCATAATCGTTCATAGGCGGATTGGATTGGGGAAAAGAAATAATTGGTAAAACATGCTATAATATAGGAGGAGATAAAGCTTCAAAGGGGGTATTCATGTGAAGAAGATTATCCTATTTGACGGTGTATGCCATTTTTGCGACAAAAGCGTGCAATTTATCATAAAGAGAGATCCATCCGGCATATTTTCATTTGCTTCCCTTCAAAGCGATATAGGCATCCAATTAAAAGCCGATTATCAAATACATGAAGAACTGGACAGCATCATCCTCATTGAGGATGATAAATATCATTCAAAATCTACCGCCGCTCTGAAAATCGCCCGCGAATTAAAGGGAGGATGGAAATCGCTATACGCCTTCATCCTTATTCCGCGGCCCGTCAGAGATGCCGTATACCATATCATTGCCCGCAACCGGATTAAATGGTTCGGTGAGAAAACAGCCTGTGAGCTGCCGGCACCTAATATAAGAAAACGATTTTTATAAATGGATGAGGGAAAGTTACCCGAGGATGGGTAGCTTTTTTTATGGGGGAATGCAGAGGTTGGAAAATGATGCCTCACCCATGTTTTTGTGATTATTATGTCCAATTGGATAGGGAATCCTCAAAGAAGTTCCACCCAAACCCCATGCCACGGGGATGAAGGGTGGACAAAGGGCGGGAATCGTCAGAGAAGGCCCACCCCAACCCCATGCCACGGTGGTGAAGGGTGGACAAAGGGTGGGAATCGTCAGAGAAGGTCCACCCAAACCCCATGCAACGGGTATGAAGGATGGACAAAGACCGGACATCATCAGAGAATCTCCATCAAACAAAAAAACGGCCAAGCCCGCTAAACAAGCGGGCTTAGACCGTATAAACAATCTGTCAAATTCCTGCGATTACAGGATTCCTTCAAGTAAAATGACT
>CAJGCH010000159.1 GCA_904501845.1 uncultured Bacillaceae bacterium
AGCTGATTTGATCGATTAAATCAGCTTTTTTATGACCATACAATATCCTTCTAGTATTCCATAATTCCGAAGCATTCAACAGCAAGCCTAAATGATTTATTTCCATAGCCAAAAAGGCGCCCTGTCAATTTGTTCTTCGTTAACCAACCTATTCCCTTTTTGCCGTTTGTCCAATCAAAAAAAAAGACAAATCAATCATACTAAACATAAAGAGCCCTTGGGTTATCATTACCCAAGGGCTGTAATTCCTTATATGTTCACAGATTCAGGCTGCGGTGTTGTCGCCCTCTCTATTTCTTCGTCCAGCTCTTTCGTATACGCATCCTTCTCTTCTTCAGACCAATGAAGAAGCTTAGCCATGTCCTCTATGACCGCTTCCTTCCACTCCAATACGGATTTGATATCAAATAAAAGCATACCTGTCCTGCGATGGAAGAAATCCAGCGGTGTAACGACCATTTCATGCTCAATTGAATATCTAAGGGACATAAACAGGTCAAGAGGCAGGCCTGATAGCTTGGATTCTTCCTTATAGGCCTTTGCCATTTCAAATATCACCGGTGCATTTGACCCATATTTCTTGAGCATTGAAATAGCCGCTTCCTTAGATAGACCTGCGTCAATTCCCTCGTTTATATGGTTTTCAATATACTCTTCAAATTGACGGGAACCGCCTACATGCCCGCCCGAGATAGGCATTTTATCCGTATGGCAGCCGGAGAATAGCTTATAGCCTTCTGTACGGAATTGTTTGGCAACAAGGTCAACGACTGTTTCAGCCATCTTGCGGTAACCAGTCAGTTTTCCTCCGGCAATCGTGATTAAGCCGCTCTCTGAAATCCAAGTCTCATCCTTCCGGGAAATTTCGGACGCACCCTTGCCTTCCTCGCTGATAAGCGGTCTAACACCTGCCCAGCTAGATTCCACGTCTTCCTTGGTCACCGAGACCGTCGGGAACATATAATTAATGGCATCCAGGATATAATCTCTATCTTCATCCGTCATTTGCGGGCTTTTAGGGTCGGTATCATAAAAAGTATCCGTCGTACCCACATAGGCTTTGCCGTCACGTGGAATGGCAAAAACCATCCGCCCATCAGGTGTATCAAAATATACTGCTTGCTGCAATGGGAATTTAGATTGATCAATGACAATATGGACACCTTTTGTCAGCTGCAGAACCTTCCCTTTTTTGGAATGGTCCATCTCACGAATCGTATCAACCCATGGCCCTGATGCATTGATGACTTTGCGGGAATGAATCGTTATTTCTTCCCCATCAATCATGTCCTTGCCAATAATACCTGTAATTTTGCCGTTACTATACACTAATTGCTCAGCTTTCATGTAATTCATGACAGTCGCTCCTTGTGCGGCTGCCTCTTTCATAACTTCAATCGTTAGGCGGGCATCATCTGTACGGTACTCAACATAATAGCCCCCGCCCTTAAGTCCTTCCTTCTTCACAAGAGGTGCTCTCTCAAGCGTCTCTTGTACGGTTAGCATCTTCCTACGTTCCTGCCTCTTCACGCCAGCCAGGAAGTCGTACACTCTAAGCCCCATAGATGTAGAGAATTTTCCAAATGTACCGCCCTCATGGAACGGAAGCAGCATCCACTCCGGAGTAGTGACATGCGGACCATTCTCATATACGATCGCCCTTTCCTTTCCAACCTCGGCGACGACACCAACCTGCATCTGCTTTAGGTAACGCAATCCGCCATGCACCAATTTCGTCGAGCGGCTGGATGTCCCTGCAGCGAAGTCCTGCATCTCCACTAATGCGACCTTCATCCCGCGAGATGCGGCATCTAGTGCGATACCCGCTCCTGTTATCCCTCCGCCAATAACCAATACATCAAAGTTTGTATGTTTAAGCTCATTCTTATATTCACTTCTGCGCAATCTATTTAGCTCCATTATTCTACCTCCTCATTCTTCTACCAAATTATGAAAAAAGAGACCACAAAATACATTACCCCTAACTGGGGAATGTATTCGCGGTCTCTCGAAATCTCTAACCAATTATTAACTTGTCATCAGTATAACATTCACAGCAATGAAATGGCAGTATAATCACTTGAATGACCGAGTGCTTGCCACTGCTTTTTCCCAGCCTTGGACTAACTCTGCACGTACAGCCTCTTCCATATTAGGTTCAAACGACTTCTTCACAGCCCACTGGGCAGCAATTTCCTCTTGTGAATCCCAGAATCCAACTGCAAGTCCAGCCAGATAAGCAGAGCCAAGAGCCGTTGTTTCATTAACCTGCGGAATCTCAACCGGAACATTAAGAATATCGCTTTGGAACTCCATCAGGAAGTTATTCTTAACAGCACCGCCATCAGCGCGCAATGTTTTTAAGCCGATTCCAGAGTCCTTCTCCATCGCATCCAGAACTGCTTTTGTTTGATAGGCAAGGGATTCAACTGTCGCACGGACAAAATGATCCTTCGTTGTACCTCTAGTCAACCCGAAGACAGCCCCTCTTGCATCACTATCCCAATAAGGGGTGCCAAGTCCAACGAATGCAGGAACGACATACACGCCGTCAGTGGAATCTACGCGTCTGCAATAGGCTTCGCTGTCTGCTGCATCATTAAACATGCGCAAACCATCTCTTAGCCATTGAATCGCAGAACCAGCCACAAAAATGCTTCCTTCCAATGCATATTCGACTTTTCCGTCAATTCCCCATGCAAGAGTTGTAAGTAAGCCTGTCTCCGATTTCACTGGTTTATCACCTGTGTTCATTAGCATGAAACAGCCTGTGCCATACGTATTTTTAGCCATGCCCTTCTCAAAGCATGCTTGACCAAATAATGCTGCCTGCTGGTCACCTGCCACGCCGGCAATTGGAACACTCTCACCGAAGAAATGGTATTCAATCGTTTCTGCGTATATTTCAGAGGATGGGCGAACTTCCGGAAGCATAGATTTTGGCACATCCAAAATCTCAAGAAGCTCATCATCCCATTTAAGGTCATAAATATTATACATAAGGGTACGAGATGCATTAGAATAATCCGTCACATGCGCTTTTCCCCCTGAAAGCTTCCAAATGAGCCATGTATCGATTGTTCCGAATAAAAGCTTGCCTTCATTCGCTTGTTCACGGGCGCCTTCCACATGATCAAGAATCCATTTCACTTTCGTTCCTGAGAAATAAGCATCAATCAGCAAGCCTGTTTTGGAACGGACTAAGTCATCATAGCCTTTTTCTTTCAGTTCTTCACAAATACCATTCGTTTGGCGTGACTGCCACACAATGGCGTTATAAACTGGCTTTCCAGTCTCTTTATCCCAGACAACGGCAGTTTCCCGCTGGTTCGTGATACCGATTCCCGCAATTTGGGATGCAGATACACCGGCTTCAGATAGGCAACCCGCGATGACAGCAAGGACGGATCCCCAAATTTCATTGGCATTATGCTCAACCCAGCCTGGTTTCGGGAATATTTGCGTAAATTCCTTTTGAGATGTATGAACGATTTCCCCAGCCTTGTTGAAAAGTATCGCCCTTGAACTGGTTGTCCCCTGATCGATTGATAAAATATATTTCTCCATCTTGTTCTCTCCCATCCTATTCATCACTGAATCTATTTATTGTTTCCTCAAAACCTTATTATCTTACAATCTTGCTTTTGTCGGTTCATCTGCCGCTTGAATAGCCTCATCTTGATTCTTCGGGCTTATAGCCAAGGCAATCAGCAATACAACGACAGTTGCCGCTACCACAAACCAGAATGTCATGGTCATTTCACCAACAAAGAAAGCTTGATGGAATAACGCCCCTAAAGAGCCTCCGAGGATTGGACCTACAACCGGGACCCAAGCATATCCCCAATTCGACGGTCCTTTTCCTGCAATTGGCAGAATCGCATGAGCAATCCTTGGTCCGAGATCACGGGCCGGATTGATTGCATAACCAGTAGTTCCGCCAAGAGCCATCCCAATTGCGACAATCAAAAGACCAACGGCAATCGGATTCAAGCCTTCCGTAAACTCATTAGCACCAATAAATTGCAATCCTAGCAATAAAACGAATGTTCCGATCATTTCACTTAAAAGGTTAGAGAATGAATGCGGAATCGCCGGTCCCGTTGCAAAAACACCTAGCTTTGTACCAGGATCTTCGGTCGCTCTCCAGTGCGGCAAGTATTGAAGATATATAATAGCTGCACCTAAAATGGCGCCAATCATTTGTGCGGCGATGTATGATGGAACCTGACTCCATTCGAATGCACCTGCAAACGCCAACCCAATTGTAACAGCAGGATTTAAATGAGCGCCACTGATATTGCCTACCGCAAATACGCCTAGTGTTACCCCAAGCCCCCAGGCAATCGTGATGACAATCCAGCCAGCATCCTTTGCATAAGACTTCGTTAAGTTTGCACCAGCACATACCCCTGCCCCGATAATAATCAGGATCATTGTTCCTAGCAATTCTCCCATAAATGGTGTCATGAATACCACTCCCTCATTGTTTGTATGGCCAAAAAAAGAGCACAGGCATGGCAACCCATATTGAGAAATAAAGGGCAACGCTTACCTGTGTCTCCAAGTCTCGACCAGAATTATTAACTTATTCACAGTATAAATCTTGCTGAAAGCGCTGTCAATGATAATCTTTTCTAAATTGAGACTTTTCTCTCATTTTATGGAGAAATGTTCCCACAATAGATGATTTGAACTTGTAATAGAAGTTGCACCGGCCTTTAGTGCTTCATGTGCCTCTTGCTCTGTCCTAATCAGCCCCCCGGCTAACACAGGGATTTGAAATCTTTCTGAGACCTCCTTGATCATAGAAGGCAAGGAACCTGGCAGGACTTCGATATAATCCGGCTGACACTTCTCAACAAGCCGGAAGCTTCTTTCAATCGCATGGCTGTCAATCATGAAGATGCGCTGGACCGCTACCACTCCATGCTTTTTAGCCTGCTGAATCACGCCTGACTTGGTAGAAATCAAGCCATATGGACGGAATTCCTGACATAAGTACTGTGTACCATATTCATCATTTTTCAACCCATGTATCAAATCTATATGAAAGAATAATTTCTTATTTTTAGCCTTTGCCATCTTTGTAACATGCTTAACTTGAGACAAATGAATTTCGAGCATGACCCCTGCCTCAAACGGTGACTCTAAAAATCTCTCAAAATCCTTCATGTTTGATGATGCTGGCAATATACTTTGTTTCAAACGAGCACCTCCTGACTATGATAAGGAATAAATACACTTTTCTCATAAAAAGAAAACCCTATGTTGGAAATAATACACCATATAGGTATATATAACCAACAGATAGAGTTTTCAAATTCCTTTTCTATTAAGCTGCCATATCACTGTCCTCAACTTCACGGTCTTTCTTGAAGTATGAAACGACTGCCGCCAATCCTGCAAACAAAACTAGGAAAATAAGCAAAATACCGCCGTTTGCCAACATGCCGCCAAAGTCATCGAGCGAAATCAATGACCTGAAGCCGGCGATGGAATAAGACATCGGCAAGAACTGGCTTATATTCCTCAAATACTCTGGCAGCATATCTACCGGTAAGGCCGACCCTGTCGTGGACAGCTGCACAATCAAGAAGGCTGCCCCAATCAATAAACCAATCTTTCCTAACAGCATGACTAGGAAGAACACAATGGTCATGAACGTCAAGCTCGCCAGTATAGCATAAGGAATCATTGATACAGTATTTAAGAAACCAGAATGGACATAGAATGATGTAAAAACGGTCAGCAAAATGGCCTGACCAGCCACCAATAATACAAGGAAGCCATATCTTCTCACATACCATGCAAGCGGCGATATTTCTGTGCCTGCCGGTCTTCTTACGCCTACTGCCATGACCATCAGCAGCGCACCGACAAACAAGGCGAGTGACAAGATATACGGCGCATTGGCATACCGATAGAATGGATAATCATTAATTTTTGCGCCTGCCAACTGAACCGGGTTCGCAAACTGCGACTTATTTTCATCCCCTCTGTTCGTGGCAGCCACCTGTTTAGCTCCATCGTCTAAACCTTTTGCTAATTCCTGTGTTCCATCCTTTACTTGACCAACACCGTCGTCTAACTGCTGAACGCCATCAGTCATTGTTGTCCAGCCAGTCTTCACAGTGCCATTGCCATCAGCCACTTGCCGGGCCCCGTCAGCAAGCGTTTGGATCTCCCCTGATTTCGCCGCTAATGACGAATTGAGTTCCTTGCTTCCATCTGCTACTTGCTTCGAGCCGGATACCAATTGGCCTGATCCGTCAACTGCTGTTTTCCAGCCTTCGTTAACCTTTGCGTTACCATCAGCTACTTGTTTGGCTCCTGATGCCAGGGTTGCGATGTCTTTTGATTTTGCTGCTAATGAGCCATTAAGTTCCTTGCTTCCTTCAAACAACATTAAAGATCCAGCAGCTAGTAGGCCTGAGCCATCGACTGCTGTTTTCCAGCCTTCATTTACTTGTGCGTTTCCTGCAGCAACTTCAGCTGCTCCATCAGCGAGTATCTTTATTTCACCAGATTTTGATGCTAGTGTGCTGTTTAGAAGCTTACTGCCCAGGACTAGATCTTCAGCTCCGCTCGCTAATTGGCTGGAACCATCAACAGCTGTCTTCCACCCCTCATTTACTGAGGCATTACCTGCCGCTACTTCTGTTGCTCCATCGGCAAGTGTCTTTATTTCACCAGATTTTGATGCTAATGTGCTGTTAAGCAGCTTACTGCCTGATTTAAGATCTCCGGCTCCGGTCGCTAACTGGCCGGAACCAGTGACAGCTGTAGTCCATCCCGCATTGACTTGCTCGTTTCCGACC
>CAJGCH010000160.1 GCA_904501845.1 uncultured Bacillaceae bacterium
CAGCTTGGTTGTTCTGCTTCCCTTTTGCTATGTGGCTGAATTTTTGGGACGGGAGGAGAAGTCCTGCTCTTATTCCAGGCAAATTGTGTGAAGGCTGGGGGAAAGGTGGTCGAAGGATGGTAGAAGCCAGGTAATTCCCACCCTTTGCCCATGCAAGGGGTGGAAAGGCTGCCGGAGCATAGAGAAACCAGTAACAGGCGCAAAAAAAGAAACCCCTGCTCGCAAGCAAGGGCTTCTTTCTAAACGGTTCTATTCAAATTTCAATGGGTCTCCATCAAATGATTCGTCTGCCACTTTGATTGAGTCAGTTGGGCAGCCTTCGAAAGCATCCATCATGTCATCTTCAAGAACATCAGGAACCTCGATGATTCCTTGGTTATCATCTAAAGTAACAAATGCAATGCCTTCATCATCATAATCATAAATATCTGGAGCAGCGGCACCGCATGCTCCGCAAGCAATGCATGTTTCTTTGTCTACGATTGTGAATTTTGCCATGCTAATTTACCTCCCGCGAATAAATAATCTAATATCCTGTCTGGATATCAAACCCCTCACCTTATTGTAAAACTCAAGTAATGACTTTTCAATAGCTAAAATTTCATGGTTTATAAGGCTTTAGTCACATTGCCAATTGAAACATGCATCATTTAAGTCTAGTATTTGGTAAAATAAAGATGTCTAATTGTGTAGAAATGGGGTGGAATTATTATATCATACATTGACGGATTAATACTGTATCTAGTAAAAGTTTTAAAGGGCCAGAGGACAGTGTATTCGCCTTTACATATACTTAATGGTAAACGTTCATCCCAGCCAATCCAGGATGCCAGATTGTATGGCTTGGATTCCTACTTTGCTGTTTTCCCCAAGTTATCGAGGGAAGAGTGGGATACCCATTTGAAAGAGCTTCGGAAGCTTGGGCTGATTGAGCCGGCGGGCGATCTGACGTATGTTTGTTCGGCTTCAGGGCTCTCAGCTCTTGAAGATTGGCATATACAGTATCAGGAAATGCCTCACTTGAACGGATTTCAATTCAAGGAGTCAGCTCCAGTGTTTTGGGCAAGGCTGCAATTGCTTGTCCAAGTACTCTCCTGTATGGTGCATCAAACTCATTCGTTTATTCCTGTGCAGCGCCAAATTGATCACCAGCGCTTTGTGAAAGGGTGGCTAAAACAGGATGGCCGTGAGTATAAGATTATTTCTCATGAGCTTTATGAAGAGATCCTCAAATGTTTAGACAGGCTTCCCGGAATGGGGCCTGAGCTGTTTGTGATGCTCTTGACGGGTCATGAGCGGGCTGGAATGACGTTAGGTCAGGCGGCCAGAAGGCTTGGGATTGAGCATTATTATGCGCAAATTCTATTCTTGGATACGCTGCATTATATGATGGATTCGGCGCGAAAAGAACCATTTCCTGTTCTTAACGGCTTGCTTGTGCGAAACGAGGGGCATAAGGAAGCTGTTTTAACGAATTCGACGAAGACAACATGGAGACTGGTCCAGCAGGGTATGACGATTGAGCAGATTGCAAGGGCTCGTAGATTGAAAATTAATACGGTTGAAGACCATATTGTCGAGATTGCCTCTTTTATTGAAGAATTTGAGATAGGTGGGTATGTGACAGAAGAGGAGCAGCAGCAGATCATAGATGCGGCTAATTCTGTCAATACAGGTCAATTGCGGTCTATTAAGGAGCTTCTGCCTGAAGGATTCCCTTATTTCAAAATCAGGCTTGTCATGACTAGGTGGAAGGGAGGAGATACGCATGGGGAGGCTTGAGGAGCATTTAGTAAGATTATTTGGTTTTTCGACATTTCGGAGGGGACAAAAGGAAGTGGTGGAATCCGTCCTCGCTGGCAACGATACATTGGCCATGCTTCCGACCGGGACAGGGAAGACATTATGTTTCCAGCTGCCGGGCTATTTGCTCGATGGCTTGGTGGTCATCGTCTCCCCGCTTCTTTCCTTAATGCAGGACCAAGTGGAGCAAATGAAGGCAAAGGGAGAAAAGAGGGTTGCAGCCTTGAACTCTTTTGTGGATAAGGAAGAGAGGGAGATGGTTCTTCGTTCCCTTCACCTCTTGAAATTTATTTATGTATCGCCCGAAATGCTCCAATCCAGATTCGTTCTTCAAAAGATCAGCCAGCAAAAAATTGCGCTATTTGTTGTTGATGAAGCGCATTGCATTTCCCAGTGGGGATATGATTTCAGACCTACTTATTTACGGCTGGGGACGATTCGAGAGGCATTGGGCAACCCGGTCACCTTGGCCTTGACAGCAACGGCGACAAAGGAAGTTCAGGAGGATATCGTCAGTAATTTATCCATTCCTGAAGCTAATGTCATGGTGTATGAGGTGAACAGAGAAAATATCGGTATCTTGGTTGAAAAAGTCGAAGAACAGGGTGATAAGCGGGAGAGATTGTATACTTATTTAAGTGCCTTGAAGGGAGCGGGCATTATCTATGTGTCCAGCCGCAAGCTTGCCCAGAGCTTATGCAGTGATTTGTTGAATGAGGGCTATCAAAACGCAGCCTTCTATCATGGCGGAATGGATACGAACGATCGCATTTTAATCCAGCAGCAGTTCGCAGGCGGACAGCTTAATCTGATTGTTGCGACGAATGCCTTTGGCATGGGGATAAACCTTGAGAACCTGCGATTTGTCATCCACTACAATATGCCGTCAAGCATGGAATCATATGTGCAGGAAATCGGACGAGCGGGAAGGGATGGGCTCCTATCGATGGCTTTGCTTTTTTATTCGGACGGGGACGAACGTGTATCCGCCAAGATGATTGAAAAGGATTATCCGGAACCTGCAGAAATCGAATGGTACCTTGCCAATCGTGATACGATCCTTGATGCAAATTCAGGAGTCATAGTGGATGAAAGAATCGAAAGGCTGAGAGAGGCCGACCGAATCCTCCCAAAAGCAGATGGAGAAAGACTTGTTGAGCGAAAAGAAAGGCTTGCTGCCTATTTCGAGACGCGTTTAAAGGATAAGCTTCACAAGCTTTGGCGATTCAGGGAATGGATTCATACTGCTCGATGCCGGAGAGAGTCTATTGCCGTTTATTTTGACCAGGCACCAAGCGGCGGGTGGGACATGTGCTGCGATAATTGCGGACTGTCATTTGAGGAGCTTGTTCAAAAACTGCCGCAGGAAATCAACCGGGATAGACATTATCAAGGATGGAAAGCTGAGCTGGCCAGACTTTTCGGTGAGGAGGGTAACATCATTAAGCATGAGAAATAAACAAGCAGAGTTAATTAAGAGCTTGACAGATGAAGAGCTATATAAGCAATTATTGTTGACTCAAGGACTGCTGATAACGGCTGCAATCATTATAGGTTTCTTTACCTTCGATAATTTAGGGGAATTCACCTCCCTTATACAACTGAATGGTGTATCGTTATTTATCGGTTTGGCGGCTGGTTTAGCAGTAGTTGCGCTGGATTGGGCAGGAATGAGATATCTGCCTGCCTCCTATTATGATGACGGCGGCATCAATGAGCGGGTATTCCAGTCATTAACCATACCGAGGATTTTCTGGCTGACTGCGCTGATTGCGATTGGGGAAGAGGTCTTATTTCGGGGGGTTATTCAAGCAAATTGGGGAATATGGGTTGCAAGCGGCATCTTTGCTGTTATACATATCCGATATTTATCTCATTGGTATTTATTCCTGAATATTTGTTTATTGAGCTTGTTTATTGGATATATTTTTGAAATGACGGGCAATCTTTTGGCGACCATCATCATGCACTTTATCATTGATTTGCTTCTAGGGCTCTTTTTGCATAACAAGCGGAAGGACAGGTCTTCATAAAACCCTGATTTTCCTCATAGGTTTATATGGGGGTGAATGGGATGGAAGCAATTCGGCCAGATGCAGACCACGGGACAGATGAAGCGACAAAGGTCATCCTGAATAATGTGGTGAAGCGCAAGAAGAAGTTTGACCATTATAAGAGCCGGCATTTCATCAGTGTTTATTTGACGCTAGGTTTGGCGGCAGTATTTCTTTACTATTTATACCAAACGGTGCTCATGCCGTATTCATATTCCTTTTATGAAATGTATGAGCAGTTCTTCCGGAATCCGGTTAATTTGGTTGGGACCCTCGTCATTGCAGGCGTGTATGGTTCCATGCTTCATTTTAAGAAGAAGATGGACAAAGCAGAAAAGGAATTTCATGCGTTAAGATGCGAAATTGTCGATCGAAGCAAGGATTTGTGGAAAAGTGATTCTGCATGGAAGAACAGGCATGTGGTCTTCCAGAAAATGAAGGATCTTTATGATATTAATCTTTTTCACGAAAATAAATAATTGCTTCGTTCTTTTTGCAGGAGAGTAAGTACAGCTTGTCGAAAAAGAATCATATACGTGTATGGGCTAAATAATTGGAGGTGCTGTCAGATGTTTGTGAAGAGTATCATGATATCAAAATACCACTGTCACACCGTTTCTTATGATGACTCATTAGAAGTGGTATTGAAAAAGCTTGATGAAAAACAAATTGAAGCTGTACCGGTGTTAAGAGGAGAGAAATATGTGGGAACGGTAACCCGTTACCGAATCTACAAGAAGGCATTTCAATCCGAGTTGCCGAGAAGCATCTTCTTGAAGGATTTAAAAGCCTCAGATATAGCTGAGCAAAATAAGACCCTTACAGGTCAAGAAATATTCGAAAATGTCCTTGTCGACCTCAAAGAGATGCCGCTCATGGCAGTGGTGGAGGAGGATGGTGATTTCCTTGGTATTGTGACAAGGTACGATGTGATGGCAGAGTTCCAGCATGCCTTCGGCGTCCATGTGCCAGGGGTGCGGATCGCGCTGAAGACAGTAGAAACGAAAGGCCGGATTGCGAGGCTGACAGAATTGACCCGCCAGTACCAACAGCAGATCATCGCTTTGATTACCTTTGATGAGACCGATAAATTAGTTAGAAGGATTGTCATTAAAGTGGCTAAAACACCTAATTTGGATAAATTCATCAAAAAGCTGGAGGAATCCGGTTTTGGAATATTGGATATACAGGAATTATGATATCGAACGGGGCTTCCTATATGCGTTATGCAGAGGGGCTCTTTTTTAAATGATTAGAATATGCTACTGGAGGATACATAATGTGGGTGTTTCTATTTGCCGTTTTGCTGGCTCTAGTTTTCATGGCGTTGTTTATATATATGTATAAGCTGGCGAAGAAGGACTTCCTGAATGAAGTGGTAGTAACATTCAAGGATTTCCCAAGCAGTGATAGAATTAGTTTGTTTTTTATCTCTGATGTGCATAGAAGGATCATTAGTGACTCACTCGTTGATTCAGCCTCAGGCAAGGTTGATTTTGTCCTGATTGGCGGTGATTTGACTGAGAAAGGGGTTCCAATCAATCGCGTCAGGGAGAACCTTCAAAAGCTTAAAATGCTCGGGCCGGTTTATTTTGTTTGGGGCAATAATGATTATGAAGCGGATGTACGTGAATTGGATGCCCTTTTTGTAGAGATGGGTATTAAGGTTCTCACCGATGAGGGTGTGATATTAGAGACAGGGGATGGCGGAATCATTAATCTGCTAGGGATTGATTTTTATGAACCGGAGGATAGGCAGGAAGGTCTCATGAAAGTCATGGATGCGTCAGTTGAGGGAACATTTAAGATATTGGCTAGCCACACACCCTCGATTGATGGGGAACTCCGAAGGGAGGATGAAGTCAGGCTTGTGCTGAGCGGACATACACATGGCGGGCAAATCAGGCTGTTCGGTTTTGGGCTGTACGGCCATGGCGGCATACACCATGCTGGTGATACGGTCGTGTTTACGAGCAATGGTTATGGAACGAGCGGAATTCCGCTCCGTTTAGGAGCTAAGCCGGAAGTGCATATCATTCATCTATCCCGAGAACCAGTAGAATAAAGAGTAAACAAGGCACCTGTTTAATCTCCTCTCATATCATACATGGAGGATGTATTCACAGGAGGACTTGATTTATGAAGCTGAAGAGAATTAACTCCAAGAACGTCAAAGTCTTTATTTCTCATGAGGAACTAGAAGAAAAAGAGATGAATCCAATTAAAATCAAGATTCAAGTTCCCGACAGTCATCTCTTTTTTTATCGAATTGTCATCGAGGCGTTGGAAGAAATGGAATACTCCATTGACAGCAATATCCTTATGGATATTTACTCATATCCCGGTTATGGGATTTATATGATGATTAAAACCGAAGAAGAATCCGATTTCAGCGAGAATCCGGAGATGGACAATACTTTATCGATCCAGTTTGTTGAACAAGATCACTTTATTTTTGAGTTTTCTGATTTTGAAGATGTGGTTGCTGCCTGCAAAATCCTGGACAGAAAATGGAAGGCCGCAGGTTTTTTATATCACCTGAATTCCGCGTATTTCTTGAAGATTGAGGGAGTGGAAGAGGCAGAATCGGCCTCAGTAGCATCCATCCTTCTTGAGTATGGAGAGCTATCGGCAATAACGGAGAATCTTTTGCTGGAAAAAGGATTAAGGGTATATCACGATAACATTATCCCTGTCATGATTGAATACTTTAATGATTAGGGCCGGGACATAAGTATTTCAGCCAATAATCAACCCGACCTATTAGGCGATATTTTAATTAATATTTCGTCTAATAGGTTGGTTTTTTTAATATTCTCAATAGATTTTGTTCGTTTTGTATATCATTGTTCATAACCAGTGGAATTTCGCTGCGGCTACTCGACTCCTGCAGATCGGAAAGGATGAGGTCCCGCAGGCGCAGGCGAGGAGGCTCTGCTTC